>DXOJ01000158.1 GCA_019412865.1 Bacteroides sp.
GTTGAATAATATATATATCTTTGTACCCGTAATCCTTTGAACTTCAAAGAACTTACGGGTTTCTTTTAAAAACAAAACGAACTAAAGTATCGCATAAACAAAAACTATTAGATATGAGAAGATTTTGGTTAGCATGCACAATGGTATTGTAGTGGGTATAAGCAGTTGTGTGGATAGTGATAAAGACTTATACCAAGAAGCTCCAGGGGCAGAAATTAACACCTCTAATTTTTCTACTATACAAAAAGTACAAGTAGAAATTGATTATTCCGATTCCGAATCAAGAGTTCCTTTTTCCATTTATGATGGAAATCCATTGATTGAAGGTGAAAACACCACCATTCTAAAAGAAAACGTTCAGGCATTAGATGGTGCATGGACAGATGAACAAGGTAAATTCACCGCAACGGTTGAATTGCCGGCTTATGTATCTAATGTGTATATCGTTTCTACATCACCTTTTGCCAGACAGGCAATCCCTGAAAAAATAGTTAACGGTGTTTTGAAAGTATCAGACACAGATGAACAACTTACTACCAGAGCATCCTACAGAGAGTCAACCCGGTTTGATAGAAATCGGTTTAATAATCTAGGTTGGAATACTAATCTCGGTTCATTCGACGATCGCAGTGGAGTTATTGATTATGCTTATAAAGGTAATGATCCTAAGCTCACTTTAAGTAAATCTGAAATGAACGAATTACGTACTACTGTAAGCAAGGTATTGAATACATTAGGAAGTTGTCCAGAGGAATATCGTACTCAAGCCGACTTATATGTAGAGGAAGATGAAACAGCCGTAGTACTAACTGCATTAAGAGGATGGACCTGTTGGAACAGTTCATTAGGCTACTACTATTACAGATACGATCAAGCCCCTGCCAGTCTGAAAGACGTAAAAGTATATGCTGTATTCCCCAATACTCAAATGACCTGGAATAATGGAAGCCTTCAAGCCTCTCCCCAAGGTATAAAAAAAGGTACAGCTGTACAACTAAAATATTTTGATGATCCGGAATATCCAAAAGGCAAGAACTTCCCCAAAGGATACTACATTGGTTTTATTCTCGCTTGCAACGCATGGAACACCTATTTTACAGGTTTCAACAGTTATACTCTAACCGAAGGATTTTATGCCAGTTCCACAAAAGGATTTAGTACTAAAGTTAATAGCGGTATAGATGTACGTACAGCTATGTTTAAAGATAAAAACAGTAACATTGCTATCGCCTTTGAAGATTTCATGGATGATCAGAATTTTACAGATGTTGTATTCTCATTAAAAGCCAATCCTGAAATCACTAATGTTCCTCCTGTAGATGAAGACTTAAATACAACTATTGAAAAGACAGGTGTATACGCATTTGAAGATGAATGGCCTAAAGCTGGTGATTACGATATGAATGACGTATTGGTTCAGTATACTTATCAAAAAGTATTCAATATATTCAATGAAATCTTAAGCGAGTCATTTACATTTAAAACTTTATATAATAAATCGACTGTATTTACTAACGGATTAGGTTTCATTCTTTCAAATGAGGGAAATGCACAGTCAACTGAATACTTTATTAGAAAAGAAAATGAAAAGGACTTTACTATAGCTTCGGGAGCTGACAAATTTACTCGTGAAAGCAATGCAATCATATTGACAGATAATGTTAAAACAAACCCAAATGCCGAATATAAAGTAACATTCAAATACGGAGATAAAAACTCGAATAAAAAGCAGGAAACATCAATCGATGCATTCATATACCGTCCTAGTAAAGAAGGTAATCGCTTGGAAGTTCATTGTCCTATGAAGAAACCAACTTCTAAAGTCGATACTTCTCTCTTCGGACAATATGAAGACTGTTCTAAACCTAATGAAGGCATTTACTATGTATCGAATCAAGAGAATATTTATCCTTTTGCATTCTATTTGTCAAATGCCAATGCTAATGATATTGCAGAACTAAAGAACTTCGATAAAAACGAGAAGAAGTCTATCAGCGAAATCTATCCTAAATTTATAGACTGGGCTAAATATGGTACAAACGCCGATTGGTATAAGAAAAAATAAGTACTTAATATACTGAAACAAGAATAGCTGGAAGAATCTCTCTTTCAGCTATTTTTGTATATATCAAAGGATAAGAGCCAGACACTTAATAAATATTCGCCATACTGACTAAAGGTTCATACAGTTTCTCTATATCCTGTGAGTCCATTTCTATTTGAACCTGATCGCCAGGCATTAATTTCTGCCCCTTGGGAGGCCAGTTCTTACGATCACGATGTATATTAATGATCATACAACGTTCTGGCAAACGAAGTTCGTCCACCATCTTTCCATCCAAATAGGAGCCACTCATTACTTCTACAGATAGTGTATAACGGGGTTCTTCCGTAAATGCCGGTGAATGAATCATATCGTCATACAAAATAACATTAAACGGCTTGATCTGAAGCATTTCCGTAAAGTAATAAGTTAATCCCCCTACAACAATGGAAGGATAAAAGACTTCCAAATGCCCTGTAATCTCGGTTATTAGTACAATAGCTGTCAAAGGGGTACGGATTACTGCTACAAGGAATGCAGACATACAAATCAGCATGATATAGCTGATATTTTCATAAGCAATAACACCTTGTTGAACCATAATCAATCCTACTATTTGTCCAAGAAGTCCTCCCGTCACCAGTGTCGGGATAAAACTTCCTCCCGGTAAACCCGAAGAAAAAGAAAAAGTGCTAAAAACAAAATGCAATAACATCATGCCGACAATCCAGAGAATATGTGTGTCTGGACGCATAGCTTGTGATAACAAGAACTGCTCCCCTCCTCCGGTCAGATTAAACTCGGCCATAGAAATCAGAAAAGCTATAAAAAGCAAATACAACATCTTCACGTATTCCGGATGCTTAATAGCAGGGTAAATACGTTTCACCTGAAGAGTGGTGACAGAAAAGAACTTCCCAAAGACAGAAACCACTGCTGCCAACAAAAGAAACAATTTCACTTGTCCCCAGAAAGTCATTCCTGGTACAATAGCATCAATATGAAAATAAGGATTGATCGGGAAAATCCAACTGGCAACTCCACCTGCCACTACTCCTGCCAAAAGCGTGGTAATAGCTGTTTTAGGTGCATCGAACCGCTCAATAGATTCGATCACCAACAATGATGAAGCCAATGGGGCAGCAAAAGCAGCCGCTAACCCGGCACCGGCACCGGCAGACAATAGTTGTTTCCGTTCACCGCTAAGCACCCTCCCCCATTTGGATACCAAATATCCAACATACGAACCTATTTGCACGGAGGGACCTTCACGCCCCAAAGACAATCCAGTACTTAATGCAAGTATTCCACCTACAAACTTTGCCACCAATTCCAGAAAAGGATGTTTATAATCAACCCTGCCATTGATAACTCCACGTGTTTGCGGAATACCCCCACCGGTAATAAGCGGCATTTTCTTTACCAACCAGGATACGAATACAAGTATTCCCCACATCAAAAGAAAAAGAGGTATGTACCAATACCATTTGGGACGAGAATCAAAGAAATCGTGACGGAGATTAAAGAAAAACTGTAATAGGTAATGATAAGGCACAGCCACAAGTCCTGTCAGTAATCCTACGAAGATACTGACAAAGTACAGTCGGGCATCAATCAACTTCAGTTTAAAAATGCGCCAACGACCTTTATCTTTTATCATTTTTATCAGTCGAAACATTCAGCCAGCCTTACATTGTTTTTATACGTAGGACATACAACAATCAAAACCCTGCTGTGGTTTTCAAACTAATGAAGATTTAATTTCTAATTATTTTCCCATCATATTCAAACGAAAGATAGCATGCACCATAAAGTAAGAACCCAGTGCATTATAATCAGTGTCACGAATGGCAGTAGCGGTTATCGTGCGAATCATAGAAATGTCCTGATGAAGAATATCATATATTTTGAAGCGGATTAGTAACTGTTTCCTCTTCAAAAAGGCTTTTGACAGCTGACAGTTCCACATGAAATTTGCTTTGGCATAACCCTCATAACCATATCCGGTACGAAGGAAATAAGTCAGGTCATTATATAACTCCATCCCCCAGGGAAGATAAAGCTGCAATTCAGTTCCTGCCTGATAATCAAAAGTTTCAGTACGTTTCTCCCGTACGTCATTATAAGAATTGTTATAAGTCAGGCCAACAAGCCCTGTAAGTTCCATTTGGCGGGTACGATAAGTAATCCGTAGACGTTCACGTCCCGTTAAATGCTGTACGGAAGTTTTCACCGGTTCTTCTTTGTTCAAGGTTGTATAGCCATTCTGATTCCGGTATTGCAGATAGGAGTAAGTACGAAATATCCAGTTACGATTCTTAAAAGGGGTATTGAGAGAAAAAGAACCCATGCCCCGCCAATTACCATTCATATTGACCGGAGATGTAGTTCGTACACCGGTTTCACTATCATAAGTCACCTGATTAGTTATATTGTTAATGGTATTCTCGAATAAAGCGGTAGCTACCATATTTCGCTGATATTTGGTATTATAAGAATTGAAATTCAGCGTAAAAGTATTCATATATGAAGGCTTCAACGAAGGGTTTCCGACACGGATATTCAAAGGGTTGGTACGGTCGGTCACAGGTTGGAGATCACGTATATTAGGCTGTTTCCCTTTTCCCCTATACACAATTTGCAAACGGGTGCGTTTTGAAAACTTATAGCGGAAATTGACAGTAGGCGAAAAATTCATGACCGATCTTTCCAACTGATCTTCGGGAGCATCACTCAACAATGAATGGCTAACAGACTTTTGAGGTTCAAAATCAACACCAATATTATAATTATACTTCTTTTGTGAAGTACGTATGGCAAGGTTCACTAAGTGATTACTGTATTGATTTTCAAAACGGTTACTAGAGTCTTCATCAAAGTCAGGAGCAAACTCTTCCAGTTCCTTATCCCAGTCATAGACAAAACGATCCGAATTGTTCACTCTATACTGATAGCTGTAACGAAGTTGCAGGAAATGCCGCCACGGCAATGGTTCTACATACACCAGTTGCACCCGGTAATTATAGCCGTCAACATCATCCTCTATTTTCTGATTCTGAATCTTCTTCGTATTATTTTTGAAGTACCGGGTGGTGGAAAGGCTCTTTCGGTCTGTAGCTGAAGCATTAGTACCATAGTCTACCTTCAAAGCAACATTTCTCCCCAAACGACTCAATTTCCGGCTAAGTTGCAACATCATCGTCAGATTATACCGGGAATTATGATTGGTGCCGGAGGACTCTCTTTCATTCAACAAGACATCATTCCCCCACCCTTCCTGAAAGCCACTATTCTCTCTGTCATTGGCTGAGAAACGATATTGAGGACGGAAAATCAATGTAGTAACAGAATCCATTTTCCATTCAAGAGAAGCATTGGCTACCAGTTCGTGATTCTGTTGTCGGCTATGACTCGTGCCCAGATTGATTGATTTATCTTCCCGGAGAAAGTTGTCGACTGTGGTACGGCTATCTTCCAAACGATCGGTGCCGACATATTGAATATTTGAACGTAATTTAACGCGCTTCCAATCATAAGTCGCATTAAGCCCCAATGAGCGGGAGGTAGTCAGTCCCATCCGGCTACGGATATTGCCTGTTGAACTGGAAGATTCATTCTGTAATTCCGAGAATCCCTGGTTATTGGTATTATTCAGATTCCCGATAATGGTTAATTGAGAGTTTTCACGAAAACGGTTCAAGGTATTGGCTAATTCATAACGGTCTTTACTTCCATATCCTCCCATAAAATTCTCCATCCAGCCCCGTTTCATATTTTTTTTCACAGACAAGTCCAGAATCATCTCTTCCTCTCCGTCATCTATTCCCGTAAGACGTGCCAAATCCGATTGACGTTCATACGCTTTTAACTTCTCCACCATCTCCACAGGAAGATTTTTAAGAGCAGCTTTCGGATCATCAGAGAAAAACTCTTTACCGTCCACCAAAATCTTTTTTACTTCCTTGCCATGTATTAGCAACTTACCGTCTGCATCTATTTCACCTCCCGGAAGCTGTTTTACCAATTCTTCAAGCATTGAGCCTTCGGGAGTACGATAGGCAGAAGCGTTGAATACCGTTGTATCCCCCTCTGTCACCGCCATTGGAGCCTGCCCTACTACCACTGCTTCATCCAAAGCATAACTTTCCGGAGTCAGATTCATATCCCCCAATTCATAAGAAGAACTTTTGCTGGAAATGGAAACGGGATGAAAAACCGGCTTATATCCGATATATGAAACCTGTAATAATAAAGACTTCGCTTTAGTTGCATGATTAGGAATGGAAACGGAAAGTTGAAATTTACCGATAGCATCCGTAGCGCCGCCGCCCAACAATGTACTATCCGGTAAAGCTAAAAGCCGGACCGTAGCAAACGGTACCGGCTGATAGGTTTCAGTATCAATCACACGACCGGAAAAACGTTCTTTGCCGGACTGAGCAAAAACAGTCAAACTAATCAGTAACAAGACATAACAAGTAATCAAACGGTACTGAAAAGAATAAATATGGCTGTCTATGTTCAAATTGCTG
>DXOJ01000159.1 GCA_019412865.1 Bacteroides sp.
GTCGTTAATCGATAACCTAAAGGAGGAAACGGATCGTATAGCTAATCGGGCACTACAGGCATATTTTTGTCTCCGCAGTAAGCATTACATCTTTTCTGGCAACTACGAGATCAATGCGGTTACTGAGGCAACATCAATCAGTAGCGACCTCGAATCATGTATGGCAGCATTTGTACAAGACTGGATTATTCCCGATCCCAATGGAGGTGTCCATAATTGCGAAGCCTGCGAACTTTTTTGCAGCATTTATAATCTTAGTATAAACGATAACGCTTTTTCCCGGTTATTTACTCGGTTTGTTTCTCAAAAACATCCTATTGAACATGGTCGGGTGAGATTGCCCGGTGGTGGAAATCCCAAAAATTACATAAAAGGAATACGACTTAAGGATGGAGGGCAAGTGAAATGAGAATTTATGCGGTTTTCGGAGATAATGCTGTTATGATTGAGTATTCCTATGAGCACGCAAGGTATTGCCTGCACAAGTACTTCCGTGGTGCACATTACACCAAAGCATTCGGCAGCATTGCCGAGGCAACAGCCGAAGCAACCGACCATCTGTGGGAAATTGCCCCGCTGAACCGGGCTATACCGGAGTTCCTCAAACCCGGGAAGATTTACTTTGCCAATAAGCTTCCCCTGAATACCCAAGGAGAATAGCCATGGCCAAGAAAATGAAATCTGACCCGCCTGAACTGCTCCCGATGCTGATGCCGGCCAGTATGATGGCAAAGGTTTCCGGGATCGGCGAGGCAACTCTGCGAACCTTGATGGCACAGGGGGAAATCGAATACCTGCAGATCGGCAACCACCGCTTACTCAGCGTCAATGCCATCTGGGCCTATTACGAAACCCATAAGACACCTTCTAAGCCTGCTATTAAGGCGAGGTTTGACGCTATCCAGAAAATGAATGCGGAGAGCGCATAATCAAATCTGTCCCGGAAGGCACACGCCTTCCGGGACTCTGATCCAACTATAAGGAGGCAAAAATGGCTATTACAGAAAGAACCGTTCAAAATAAGCGTAACAGTGTCGGGGAATTAACCGGGAAACCCGGTATAGTTTACGACGTGAACATCAAGCACAAAGTCAACGGACAGCAGAAAACACATTCCAAGAAAGGTTTTGCCACAAAAAAAGAGGCCTTGCAGTACGAAGCAGCCATGAAAAACAAGCTTTCAAATCCGTCCTATGTTGCACCTACAGCTGCCCAACGGAAAATGACTGTGGAGGAATATTTGGAGGAATGGGTCGAGCGGCACGGAAATGCTAATCTCCGTCCCAGTACAAAGGCCAGCTACAGGTCTCATATCCGTAATCACGTGATTCCGTATATCGGAAGCGTTCCGCTTGGGCAGGTAACTCCTGCCATGCTGGATGATATGTTCCGGCAGTTGTACGAGAAAGGTCTCTCCCATAGCTCAGTGAAATATGCCCATCGCGTTGTAGGGGTTGCTTTCGAACACGCACGGAAGTACCATTACATCGAAAACAACCCTGCAAGGGACGTTATCACTAAGTTCGGCAAGCAGGGCAAGACTCCTGACCCTTATACGACCGAGCAAATGAGCACACTATTTGCCAATGTGGCTGGTTCCAAGTGGGAACTGATCGTGGTTCTCGGAGGCCTTTATGGGCTTCGGTTGTCTGAAATTCTTGGTCTTCGATGGAGAAATATTGATCTTGAATCCAAGACGTTTGCTGTGGTTGAGCAGCTGCCGTTCGGAATACCGGCGGGAACAGTGACCATTGATGAAATGGCTCCTGTAAAATCCAGTGATCGTGTCCTGCCGATCACAGACCTTACTCTGCCATACTTTCAGCGCCAGCTGGCATTACAGGCCGAACAGAGAACTTTGCTGACCGGAGCGGGACAAGCCTGCTATGACAATGATTTGGTTATCGCCAAGCCCAACGGGGCACCGGAGCGCCGGGAGCGGGTATCCTCGAATTTTGGTCAGCTTCTGAGGCACACTGGGATGCCTCATATGCGTTTTCATGACTTGAGACATTCGGCAGCAACCAACATGCATCAGCTTACAGGCGATTTTTATACCGTAGGTATGATCCTGGGGCACAGCTTGAAGGGCATCGGTATCCAGCTCGGAATCTCCAATAACCTTGAGTCTGTCACCGCTCAGTATGTAGATGTGCGTCTGGATCGGAAACAGGTGGTGCTTGATACATACCATAGAGCTGTGTTGAGTGGCACCAATGTTTAAATAATAAGGCCAGCGTTGAATTTCAGCGCTGGCCTTATTCTCAACGTATATCTTTTAGTAACACTCTTATCTAACTATCGGAATAAACTTCCCTAGATATTCGCGCAAAGCATCATCGCAAACATATACATAGGTTCCTAATATTCCGCGAGTCAGCAGAACTGCGTAAGTGTTGAGAATATAGTTTTTTAATTCATCATCTGCTACAGACCGTTTCACTTTATTGTCAAAAAAGTGTTTTCGATTAACTCTAACTTCTCTGCTTTCAGTATCATAATACAAATCCGGGCCAATAACTACCGCAGCATAGTTCAGATCAAGCCCAGGCAATGAATATATGCTGCCCATCTCCTGCTTTGCGTTCGGGTTTCTAAGCCATCCGCCAGTCTGGCGATTCCACCATACATCAACTCCATCGATAGATATGTCCGGTCTATCAGGAGAGTCTTTCGCAATCCACTTCCAAGCATACCCTCCACACAATCTACACAAGCCAACAGACTTTTCTTTCATATCAAGAGTCTCAATCATATCGCTAAAGGAGCAAAAAATCTTGAATTCATAGTTTTTGAAATTTAAAGCGGAGAGCTGTTTTTGATTCAATACGGCATGAATATAGGGAACGTAGTCGTTTCCGGCGCGAATACGCATCTGATCCTGTAGTTCTACCGGACGGATACCACAATGTGAAATATCAAGGCGTTGATGAAAAACATCGTAAGGAATATCAGAAGGACACGCAATTTGCTTTCTATCGTAGAGCAACACAAGACAATCGGAGTTTTTCACAAGCCAGTCTAATTCGTCATGCGTATCATCCAACCCCAGCCTAGTGTTGCCGCTTCGGAAATTAGTAATATACATACCCAGATTTTTGTTTCTTCGTAATCTGTGCGCCTCGTCACAAATGATAATGTCATAATGCTTTTTTGTAACATCAATTGGGCTAATAATCTCTTTATCATAGCCCCCAGGCAGACGCTTAAATGCAGATCTTAGTTCACTTCGTGTGGCAGAATTGGAAAATACCAAACCGACTTGCTTTCCGTTGAAATCAGGGTTCGTCTTAAGGTGATAGAACAAAGAGGATGCAATGACCGTCTTTCCGGTTCCTGCATCACCTTCCAGAAGTATGGGCCTAGCCTTTTTTGCCTTTCGTTGTTTTGTGATGCGCTGGTATGT
>DXOJ01000016.1 GCA_019412865.1 Bacteroides sp.
TTATTCTTTTCGAAACATGAGTTGAAACTGAGGAGAAAGAGAACCATTGCTGCTATAATCTGTGCGGTAGTTGTGTTGGGTGTATATTGGATACTGACCCGACCTCAGAAGGCTGCACCGGAAATGCCGACAGTCATTGTGGAACCGGTAGTGAAAGATGATGTAGAGATATACGGGGAATATGTAGGGCGTATTCGCGCCCAGCAGTTCGTCGAAGTCCGTGCCCGGGTGGAAGGCTATCTGGAAAATATGCTTTTTGCCGAGGGGACATATGTCAATAAGAATCAGGTTTTGTTTGTCATTAATCAGGACCAGTATCGTGCCAAAGCTGATAAGGCCAGGGCGCAGTTGAAAAAAGACGAAGCGCAGGCTTTGAAAGCGGAGCGTGATTTAAAACGTATCCGTCCGTTGTTTGAGCAGAATGCTGCAAGTCAGTTGGATTTGGATAATGCGGAAGCTGCTTATGAAAGCGCCGAGGCAACGGTAGCCATGAGTGAGGCGGATCTGGCACAGGCTGAACTGGAGTTGGGCTACACCATTGTCCGTTCACCTTTGTCGGGGCACATTAGTGAAAGAAATGTGGACTTGGGTACGTTAGTGGGACCCGGGGGAAATCGTTGCTTGCTACTATTGTGAAGAGTGATACGGTGTTGGTTGATTTTAGTATGACGGCACTCGATTATCTGAAGAGTAAAGAAAGAAATATTAATTTGGGACAACAGGACTCTACCCGTTCCTGGCAGCCCAATATAACCATTACATTGGCGGATAACACGGTTTATCCATTCAAAGGATACGTGGATTTTGCCGAACCGCAGGTGGACCCTCAAACCGGTACTTTCTCCGTACGTGCAGAAATGCCTAATCCGAAACAGGTATTATTGCCGGGGCAGTTTACAAAGGTGAAATTGTTGCTGGATGTTCGTGAAGGAGCACTCGTTGTTCCGATGAAAGCCGTTACCATCGAAAAGGGTGGAGCATATATTTATACCATGCGTAAGGATAATGCTGTAGAGAAACGTTTTATTGAATTAGGACCGGAAGTCGGGAATAATGTGGTGGTAGAAAGAGGATTGGCAGAAGGAGAAATGGTTGTTGTGGAAGGATTCCATAAGTTGACTCCAGGTATGAAAGTACGGGTGAGCCAATCGGATGCAGAGGCCCAGGATAGTATAACTGCGACAAAAAATGAAGTGGTCGGGGCGAAAGAAAATGTTACCGGAATGAAGGATAATGCGAAAGGAGAATAAACGATGAAAGTTACTTTTTTTATAGATAGGCCGGTCTTTTCGGCTGTAATCTCCATCGTGATTGTGATTGTCGGTATTATCGGTCTGACGATGCTTCCGGTGGATCAATACCCGCAGACTACCCCTCCGGTAGTGAAGATCAGTGCTTCCTATCCGGGTGCGAGTGCACTTACTGTATCACAGGCAGTGGCTACTCCGATTGAGCAGGAAATCAATGGTACTCCGGGGATGCTTTATATGGAATCAAATAGTTCTAACTCCGGAGGTTTTTCGGCAACAGTTACTTTTGATGTATCTGCTGATCCGGATTTGGCAGCTGTTGAGATTCAGAATCGTGTGAAACTGGCAGAATCCCGTTTGCCGGCGGAAGTGATTCAGAATGGTATTTCGGTAGAGAAACAGGCTCCCAGTCAGTTGATGACGCTTTGTTTGACTTCTACTGACCCAAAGTTCGATGAGATTTACTTGAGTAACTTTGCTACCATCAATGTGCTCGATGTGATTCGCCGTATTCCCGGAGTGGGACGTGTATCCAATATCGGTAGCCGTTATTATGCCATGCAGATATGGGCGCAGCCGGATAAGCTGGCAAACTTCGGACTGACCGTACAGGATTTGCAGAATGCACTGAAAGATCAGAACCGTGAATCGGCAGCGGGTGTGCTGGGACAACAGCCTGTACAGGGATTGGATATCACGATTCCTATCACGACACAGGGACGTCTTTCCAGTGTAGGACAATTTGAAGATATCGTAGTGCGTGCTAATGCAAATGGTTCTATCATTCGATTGAAAGATGTGGCACGTGTATCGCTGGAAGCTTCTTCCTACAATACAGAGAGTGGTATCAACGGTGAGAATGCTGCCGTGCTTGGTATTTATATGTTACCGGGTGCCAATGCGATGGAAGTGGCCGAGAGAGTAAAAGAGGCGATGGATGAGATTAGCAAGAACTTCCCGGAGGGATTGAGCTATGAGATTCCGTTCGATATGACGACCTATATTTCCGAATCTATTCATGAAGTATATAAGACGTTGTTTGAAGCGTTGGTTTTGGTGGTTCTGGTGGTTTATCTATCCTTGCAGAGCTGGCGTGCAACGTTGATTCCGGTAGTGGCGGTGCCTATTTCGTTGATCGGTACTTTCGGATTCATGCTGATTTTCGGTTTCTCACTGAATATCCTGACATTGCTCGGATTGATTCTTGCCATCGGTATTGTGGTGGATGATGCGATTGTGGTGGTGGAAGGTGTAGAACATATCATGGAAACGGAGCACCTAAGCCCTTATGAAGCTACGAAAAAAGCGATGAACGGACTTTCCAGTGCTTTGATTGCCACTTCACTGGTATTGGCGGCTGTGTTCGTCCCGGTTAGCTTTTTAAGTGGGATTACAGGACAGTTGTATCGCCAGTTTACGGTGACAATTGTAGTGTCCGTACTTATTTCTACGGTAGTGGCTCTGACATTGAGTCCGGTGATGTGTTCGCTGATTCTGAAGCCGGATAGCGGGAAGAAAAAGAATATCGTTTTCCGGAAGATTAATGAATGGCTGGGTATCGGTAGTAATAAGTATGTAGCTGCCGTAACTCGTACAATCAAGCATCCTCGTCGAGTTTTGAGTGCTTTTGGTATGGTGTTGATTGCTATCATGTTGATTCACCGTATTATTCCGACCAGTTTCTTACCTGTAGAAGATCAGGGATATTTCAAGATTGAATTAGAACTACCGGAAGGAGCTACTCTGGAACGTACCCGTATCGTGACAGAGCGTGCCATTGCTTATCTGGAAAAGAACCCGTACATTGAGTATATACAGAATGTAACGGGAAGTAGTCCGCGTGTCGGAAGTAACCAGGGACGTGCTGAACTGACGGTGATCCTGAAACCTTGGGAAGATCGGAAGAGTACTACTATTGAGAAAATCATGCATACGGTGGAAAAACATCTTCAGGAATATCCGGAATGTAAAGTCTATCTGTCCACCCCTCCGGTGATTCCGGGACTGGGTAGTTCGGGAGGTTTTGAAATGCAGCTGGAAGCTCGCGGAGAAGCCACTTTTGATAATTTGGTAGACGCAGCAGATACATTAATGTACTATGCATCCAAACGTAAAGAGCTGGCCGGCTTATCATCTTCTTTGCAGTCGGAAATCCCACAACTCTATTTTGATGTGGATCGAGACAAAGTGAAGATGCTGGGTGTGCCTTTGGCTGATGTGTTTTCTACCATGAAGGCTTATACCGGTTCGGTGTATGTGAACGACTTTAATATGTTCAACCGTATATATAAGGTATATATTCAGGCGGAAGCTCCT
>DXOJ01000160.1 GCA_019412865.1 Bacteroides sp.
CAATATGTTTTTCATAATATTCCTCTTCTACTCTTCGAATCCCTATTCCAAATATCTGCTTTGAATATATCTACCCGGATTATTAAAATTCAGCACTTTTGCATAGTTTCCCGCCGCCGTTGCATTTGATGGAATATCCTTGGTAACAACACTTCCTGCACCAATCGTAGCATTATCTCCAATACATACATCCTCAACTATACAAGTATTAGGGCCAATATAAACATTATCTCCTATTACTGCTGCTTTTCCTTCATTTGAGCCAATCGTTACAAATTGAGAAAGATTGCAATTATTTCCAATAACTGTTGAAGGGTTAACAACAACAGGTCCTCCATGGCTAATATATAGTCCATAACCAATTTTCGTTTTTCTAAGTATCTGAATTTGCTGGTGATTTCTAAATTTCCACAGGATTGCACCTATCAGTTTCAATCCCCCCCGCATTTACTAACCGAAATGCCACGGAGAAGCGAAAACCAGCCTCTTTTACATATGTCTTAACAAATCCCTTAGATGATGTTGTTCCGGCATAGCGAAACAAATCGCTTTTTATTAACTCAATTGCTCCCATACTTTTTCCAACCCACTTTGCAATATTTATTTTATACTGTTTTCAATCAACGCCTTATAAAATGTGCCTTCTGCTTCGATGTCCGGTGATAATTTATATGTCAGCTTATGAATACCTGTAAGCTTTTTGATCCAATTCCATTTCTCTTCTGAATAATCATCAGCTAAAACCTTAACAAGATACTCGCTATAATCACTGTTCATATATGGAATTGCTTTCTCAACTTTCGGATTGCTCTTTACCACCAAAGTGATAATCAAATTCGGCAGCAGATACTCAATTACATGTTCGTTTTTGAGCCAATATGCGAAAGCAACATTTCTTATTTCTCGAATTGTTTTGTTTCCCTTTTTTGCATGAAGAAACCATGCAGGATATAGCACAGGGTTATCTATCAATAGCAGTGAATTTCGTACTGCAAAAAAGTCGCTATTTAAAATCATATCTGGAATAGGATCTGTAAGATATACCGTTGAATCAATCCATGTTCCACCATAATGTTCCAGTAATGCAAACCTCATCAGATCCGCATACCCCGCCATCGGAATCTGTCCAGCATCCTTTTTCTTTTCAATGTAATCTGGCAATCGAATGTAATCTGCAAGATTTTGATCATTCAGCAAAATGATTTTTTGATTGGAATATTCACATACAGATTCATAGCACTTCTGAACAATGATTGGTGCCTGTTCAATTCCCTTGTTCCAATAAATCCAAATCGGATTCTCTACATCATTTTCGGGAAAACTAAGCCCCTGAACATCTGTGTCCTTATACTTTAAATATGGTTTTATCTTGGAAGAAGCTCGTTCCTGCCACAATACCTTCCGCACCTCATAATCCTTGACAAGATGCAATTTCATAAACATAAATGCCCCTCGTTTGACGGCATTCACAATTCCATATCTTTGAATAAAGCCTTTCATGCCAATATTTTGATAGTAGTCATTCAGCATAATAATTTAATTGTCTCCCTTATCTTGCAGAAACTACTATTCAAAAGGCTCATAGATTCCGCATCAGATAATGGTAAACTGTTTCCTCCTTATCGATTGATGGTTCTAATTTATAGGTTAGTTTATGTATCCCGGTAAGCTGCTTAATCCAGGTAAATTTTTCCTCTGTGAACTTATCTCCTAATACTCTAACCAGGTATTCGCTGTAATCACTATTCAAATAAGGCATCTTCTTTTCAACCTCTGGTGATGACCTCATTATTTGTGTAATTACAATATTTGAAAACAGATATTCTGGTACATGATTATTTCGTTTCCAGTAAGCAAATAGAACATTACGAATCTCATAAATCGTTCTATTATGTCGCTTGGCGTGGATAAACCAGACCGGATACAATACAGGATTATCAATTTCGCCGAGTGAATTATGAAAAACAAAAAAATCACTATTTAATATTTCCTGCGGGATTCCATCTGTTAGTAGTATTGTTGCATCCATCCATGTCCCGCCATAATGCTCCAATAATGCTACTCGCATCAAATCTGTATAAATCGCTAATGGAAGGACTCCGCTTTTTAATTTTTCATTCAGATAAACCGGCATATTTATATAGTTCTGCACATTGTTTTCTGTAAGCAAAACAACTTGTCTGCCAGCATATTTTTTTATAGACTGATAGCAAGTCTTCACTATCTCAGGTGCCTGCTCCAACCCTGTATTCCAAAATAACCAAATAGGCTCATCCACTTGGGTTTCTGGAAATGTCAGCTTTTCAGGAACGGTATCTCTGAACTTCAAATATTTTTTACAGACTGCTGTACCCCTCTCCGATTGCCAAAGCAGTTTTCTCAACTCATAATCTTTGACAATATGAAGTGGGTTACGAAGAAATTTATTCCACATTCTTTTCTCCTCGATAAATTTTCATCAGTTTTATATAGTAGCTTTCTGTCGTTTCATATTTCACCTGACTACAATTCTTTGTATATCTTTCCAATACATCTTGTGTTTGAAGAACTTTCTTTATCGCCTTCATGAGTTCTTCCACATTACCCGCTTCAAATAATTCTCCGGTTTTACCAGGCTCAATTAATTCGGGGATACCTCCCATTTTAGATCCAACAACAGGCGTACCCAAAAGTACCGACTCCATAACAGAGTACGGGCAGTTTTCATACCATTCAGATGGGCAGACACTGATTGCTGCCTCAGCAATAATGCGATAAAGTTCTTCTCCAGTCTTAAATCCCAGATACTTCACATTTGGAATATCCTTCATTTTATCAACCGACGGGCCATAGCCAATAAACACAAATTCTGTATTTGGCATCTTCTTGGCTACTTCAAGCAAAGTATCCGTTCCTTTATCTCGTGAAAGATGACCAAACTCTAATACATAACCCTTTTTTTGAATGTTATCCAAGTGAGGCATCTCTTTTTTGAAATTATGCAGCCCAATGGTTTTATCACGGAATCTTTTTTGCGTGTCTAGTTTTGATTTAAGAAAAAAGCTACAGCAAATATAGGCGTCTACATATGAGTATGCTTTACTATATTTCCACATATATCCATCCAACGTTCCAAGGAGACTTTTTGCTCTGGAATTTTTCAAACATTTAGTTTGAAGACAATGAATATAATGACCATCCAAGCATCGTTCACACGGCTTCATGTTCACATCGAACATTCCATGGCTGGGGCAAACAAGCTGATAGTCATGTGTCGTGTAAACAATCTTACATTCTTTTTTTGTTTCTTTACGCCATTTGTTAATTTCCAAAATAATAGAAGGGGTCAGATGATACTGTATATTATTGAGATGTACAACATCCGGCTGAAAGTCATCTAAAACCGCACGAATTTTTTTGCGTGCTTCTCTTGAATAGATAATGCGAAAAGGTGCATTTAAATTTGCCTTTATTCCTTGAGAAAAATCCATATTCGTTACATATGAACCGATTCGATTTCCTACTGTATTTTTTTCATTTTCAAGACCAAAGTACTGGACTTCGTGCCCATGTTCTTCTAACATTTTTCCTACATCGAATGTGTACGTTTCCGCTCCACCCTTGGGAAATATAAATTTATTCACAAGTAAAATTCGCATATCTTAACTTCCTTTTTCGTACTGTATTTATTTCTATTTCACTACCTCTGTTCAGATGAAGCACTTCCAATGTGTTGTTCATAAACCAGAGTACTCCATACAAACGCAGGTAGTGATACTGAAAGTTCTTATGATAAAATCATCTGCTGTTGTTGAACCTAGGTAGCGAGATAAATACTGCTCTCGCAGCTCCAAGTCTCTCTCAAAAAGTGCCGTAAACACGCTGTTTTCCGGTATTTTCACTATGTACATCTCACTACCTGCGTTCGGTTAGAGGAGATTATTTATCATTAACACTTTCATCTATGATTTTCTCCTGTATAGCTTCATCGTTTCCTTTACAACCTCATCCCAGTTGTATTTCTTACAGATAAAATCTGCTGCCTGTTGTTTCAGTTTCATAACCTTTTCAGGATGGTCACAGGCATCCTGAATCTTTTCTTTCAAGTCCTCTGCATCTGACTTTTTGAAAATCAATGCCTTATCTTCTACGACTTCTGTACATTCGGGAATGTCGGAGACCAGGCAGCAGTTGCCATAGCTCATGGCTTCCAGCAGGCTCAGCGGCATACCCTCCAGATCAGAAGGCAAGGTGTAAAT
>DXOJ01000161.1 GCA_019412865.1 Bacteroides sp.
GAAAAAATTGGGTATATTCAAATATGAGTATGTAGGTGAGAGAGCCATACAATCCGGTTTCACTGAATTGGATAAAATTACATTCGGATGGAAAAAAGGAGAATTAATTGTGATTGGTGGACGCCCAGCAATGGGAAAAACAGCATTGGCAATATCCTTGGTGAGAAATATCGCCATCCTTAATAGAACCCCTATTGCTTACTTTAGCCTCGAAATGTCCACTGTTCAATTCATGAATCGTTTTTTATCAAATGTAAGCAACGTGGAAATAAATCATGCAGAATTGTATAGTGAGAAAGAACAAGCCTTATTGGATGATGCAGAAAAAATTATAGAAGATGCACCTATCTTTCTGGATGATACACCAGCGTTATCTATACAAGAACTTCGCACTAAGGCATCTCGCCTTGTACGAGAACATCAAGTTAAGCTAATTATCATTGACTATCTCCAACTGATGAATACAAGTGGCATGAGTTATAGTAATCGTGAAGAAGAGGTTAGCGTAATTACTCGTTCGCTCAAAGCATTGGCTATAGAATTGAATATTCCTATTATAGCTTTCTCACAGTTAAATCGTGGTAAAGAATCACGTGAAGGCATTGAGGGAAAACGTCCTCAATTAAGTGATCTACGAGAATCCAGAACTATTGAGCAAGATGCAGATATGATTTGCTTTATCCATCGTCCCGAATATTACAAAATATACCAAGATGAAAAAGAAAATGATTTGCACGGTATGGCTGAAATCATAGTTGCTAAAAATCGTAATGGAAAGACGGGAAATACTTTATTAAAATTTTCCAGTCAATTTGCACGTTTTGATAACATAGCTGATAACATAATCCATTAGAAAGAAAACTACAATGAGAGTAAAGTCTTTTAAGTTTAAGGTTATTAGAGATAGTGAAAGTATAATCTTGTCACTAAACTTCTCTGATTTGTCTATTGAGGTTATTCGCCAATTAATTAGTAACTCTATCAAACTGGAAGCAAACAAAGAGTGTAAATTACTATTTATTGGGAATATAGACTGCAAATTAGAATTAGAGGATATATATAACCTTGCTAGCTTTATACAATCAATTGTAGGTAAAACATTAGTGTGGGATATTATTAATGATACACCCAAGAATGATGAACCGGAAGATTTGGCAGGCTACTTAATTATAGCACCCAATTAAACGTAAGCTATCGGCCAACTCCGTCTATTAATCTTCATCAGTCCTTCCTATCTTTGTCGCAAAACAAAGATCATGGTATATTGGACATTAGATTATTTCAAAATCCTCTACAACGAATACACCGCTTCGGGCGTTAGTGTGCGCGTTTTTTGCAAGGAACAAGGCATTAAAGAGAATCGCTTCTATTATTGGGTAAAAACACTAAAGCGTCAAGCCGTATCAGCCTTGGATTCTCCAAGAGGATTTATTCCTCTAAGCAGCGGAGCCGTTAATAGCCTTACCCGCTCATTTAGTAATTCTCAACCTCAAGCGAAAGAGAAGCTGCCGGTAAACGTACAGGGAATAAAAATAGCATACCCCAACGGCGTGGTATTGCACTTGGATGGCGGATCTGATTTGGATACGCTTAAACAGTTGATCACTTTAAAACCCTGAACCTATGTTTAGTCTTACAGCCTCAGATAGATTTTATCTGTACCCTTACCCCACGGATATGCGCAAGAGTTTCTATACCCTAGGTGGTATTGTCACCAACCAGATGGGGATGGACATCCAAGATGGGGACGCGTTCATTTTCATCAACAAGCTTTGTACGGCTATGAAGATACTTCACATGGAGTATGGCGGTTTGGTAATTTATCACATGAAGCTCACCAATGGGCAGTTCTCTCTCCCGGAAATAGATTTCCAAGAGGGTAAAACAATGTCGCATGAGACCCTTTGGAGTGAGTTGGTTTTAATGGTTCAGGGCATAGATGCACAGGAAATAAAGCATCGAAAAAGATGGGTTCCTAAAAAAAGAAACCTCGGCAAACGATCGGAAGAAAAATAAAAAATAGTCACAAATTGGTATGGCAATCTCGTTCGTTTTTTGTATCTTTATATCGTTATTAAAAGCGAGTTATGCCCGAGAATACTATTGATAAAGAAGAACTTATACGCCAATTGATGGCTGATCGTGATCGACTGTTCCGCGAGAACAGCCGGCTGCGTGCGGCTCAAGAAGTTTCCCCTAAAAAGGCGCATCAGGCTTATGATGAGCAATTGGCGGCAAAGAATACCCTTATCAATGAGAAAGAAGCGTTGCTTCAGAAGAAGGATGTTCGCATTGCTCAATTGGAAAAACAGGTGAACTATCTCAAACGCCAATTGTATGGGGGAAAAGCAGAACGGTACATCAACCCCGACCCTCAGGCGCGACAGTTGGAACTTTTTGAAGGCATTGATATATTGCCCGGAGAAAAAGAAGCAGCAGCTCAAGCCGAGCAGGAAATCAGAAACGAAAAAGAGGCAAGAGCCAAGCGTATGGAGAAAGCAAAGAAAAGTGCCATCCGCAAAGCTCTTCCGGAACATCTGGAACGCAAGATTGAACATTTATATCCGGAAGGTTACAACCCGGAAGAATGGGATTTGCTAGACGCCAATGAGCCACTCTACACGGAAATATTAATGAAAGAGCCCACTAAGTTCTATGTGCTTCGGACTTATCGCCACAAAGCCATCCGTAAGGCAGACCACGTAATCGTTACAGCCAATTGCCCCATTAAACCCATCGCAAAGAGCTACGCATCTTCCTCCTTGCTTGCTGACCTCATGGTGGACAAGTACGTTGACCACATCCCCTTCTATCGACAGCATAAACAGTTTGAACGCTTGGGCATGAAAATCCCGGAATCCACTATCCTGGGCTGGTTCCAGGGAGTAAGCGACTTACTGATGCCCCTGCACTTCCGATTATGGGAGTTGATGAAGAAAACCGATTATCTGCAGTGCGACGAAACCACACTCCCTATTGTACGGAACGACAAACACAAGACAGTAAAAGGATACATCTGGCTTGTGCGGGATCCTATGTCCGGACGCCAGTATTTCTATTGGGACAAAGGTTCCAGGAGTGGTGAAGTCGTGCTAAAACTTTTCAGCGGGTATCAGGGTGCCCTCCAAACCGATGGCTATGAACGATACGAACTGCTGGATGGCAGAAAAGGAGTTATGTTATTGGCATGCTGGGCGCATGCCCGAAGGAAATTTTCTGATTCTATTAAAAATGACAAAGAACGAGCCGAGAGTGCCTTGGATCAAATCCAATTGCTCTATGAAGTAGAGCGACAGATTAAAGACCAATCCCTTTCCTTTGAAGACGCAGCTAAATTGAGAGAGCGGTTGGCTTACCCCATCATGGTTCGATTTGAAAAGTGGTTGGTTGCCGAACACGCAAAAGTGATTAAAGGAAGCCCTATCGAAAAAGCTATCCTGTACACTTACAACCGTTTCAACAAGCTGTCGCGTTATCATTTGGATGGCAGATACAATATCGACAACAATGGGATTGAAAATGCGGCAAGACCTGTTGCCGTGGGGCGGAAAAATTACTTGTTCTGTCAAAACGATGATACAGCAGAAAGTACTGCCATCATCTATAGTCTTATGGGATGCTGCAAAGCGGCTGAAGTAGACTTCAGCAAATGGTTGATTTACTTCTTGGATCACGTTCATGATTACGATGAAAACTACGACAAAGATATAGCAGACTTGTTGCCTGATAACTTGAGAAAAGCAGGAATACTCTGAAATCCATCAAAATCACCAAATCATCGACATCTGTCACATCATTGAGAACTTCGAAAAACTATAGCATCTCGATAATGGAGATGTTTAGCAGACGGAGTTGACCGATGGCTTACATATATAATCGGGAATGGCTTCGACCTATTTCACGGTTTAAAATCCTCCTACAAAGATTATTCTGAATTTGCAAAGATAAATACGCCGAATGTTGAAGAGTTTTTGGAAGTATACTTTCCCCCAAAAAACAAAGACGATTGGTGGTCTCATTTTGAAGAAAATTTTGAGAATTTTGATGCGAGGCAATTTTATGATAACCATGATAACGTTTCTGAAAGATTTATGGAACAGGAACATCCACAGTGGAGCGATTATTTTGGAGTATTAGACGAAATTAATGAAGAGTCTGAGAAAATGCGTCTTGGAATAAAACAATCATTTAGGGACTGGATTAATGAAATATCTGAAACCGAAATAGAACGAAAAAATATGCATTTTGAAAAAAATGCTCTCTTTTTGTCTTTTAACTATACCCCTACACTTGAAAAATTTTACAATATTCCAAAAGTTTTTCATATACATGGATATATAGGCGATGACAATGAGGAAAATCTTGTTTTTGGTCATGGAGTGGAAGTTTCAGAAGGTGAAACATCTGAACTAGATGAAAATGGAGAAAACAATAGAACTCCCAGTTATGATGCAGAAGCAGCTTCTCATGCTCTTTTTTATAAATTTCAAAAGCCAGTGAAGAATATTATTGACGAAAACCAAAGTTTTTTTGATTCTTTAAAATATATAGAAAAGGTAGTTGTGCTAGGACATTCTCTTAATGAAATAGATATGCCATATATTTGTAAAATTAGAGATTCTATTTCAGATAGTTCTAGTTGGATAATAGTCTGTTATACTGACGATGATAGACAGCGTGCAAAAACAGTAATGGGAAATATAGGAGTTGCTGCAGACTCACGTAAGTTGTTGTCTTGGGAAGAATATGAGAAAGGCTTGTTTTAACGAATATAGAATCAATAAATTATAGTTTTATGAATCAAAATATCGAATACGAGAAGTTTACACAAGAAATATATCAGGAGTTAAGCAATGCTCGTGGTATTACAACCAACGTTGAACACAATGTCAAGCTCACTGGTAAATCAGGACAAAAACATCAAATAGATGTATACTGGGAATATAAAATAGCTGGTGTTCAGTACAAAGTAGCCATCGAATGTAAAAATTATAACCGTAAGCTCTCTGTTGATAAAGTAAATGCATTTCGTGGTGTATTGGCTGACCTTATTGATGTTAAAGGAATTATGATAACCCCAAAAGGCTACCAAGCTGGAGCAAAAAAAATAGCAGATTCATGCGGAATTAATCTAAAAGAATTAAGAACTCCTAGTGAAGAAGATGATTGCATAGTAGCAGAAATAAATCTTAGTTTCGGCATATCTCTTACCCAACGTCTTTTTTCACTTGATAATGATTGGGCAAAAGCAAATAATATAAATTGGCTATCATATAGAAATTTCATTGCCCATTTTTCGCAACGAGGTGATGATTGGGGAGAAGATTATCTTCCTTTAGATACCGCTGAAGATGACATTCTTGATGAAAAAGGTAATATTATTACGACTTTTGATAAATTAGAAAGTGAACTTCCTCAAAAAACAGCACAGGTATTTGATTTTAAGAACGCTTATGTTATTACCTGTAATTGGGGAAAAGTAAAAATAAAAACGGTCAAATTTATTAATAGCAAGACACATAAACAGACATTAATAACTCTTGATGCGAGGAGTATAACAAAAGCAATACTCAAGGATGCATTAAGTGGTGAAATAATGTTTTTTTCTAAGGAAGCTAAAAAATAAAAGGGGGATTACTACCTCTTTATGCTTTTTGTAAAATGGTTGGGTCAGTTGAAATCTTCTTAATAAAATCTCTCTCTATTATATAAGCGTCCATTTTATTAGCATCAAACGGTTTAAGTAAAGAAGTAACATCCGCTTTCTGTAAGTCAGAATCCAGCCATTTTTCTTCGTCCTCTTTAGATAGGATAGCCGGCATCCGATGTTTCGTATTATGGATATAATCGGTCAAAGGGTTGGCGTCAGTGGTAATAATAGAGAATGTATCATATTCTTCTCCTGTCTCTTTGTCTAGCCAACGATCGTAAATACCTGCCATCGAAAAGATTGGTTCATCTTTCAGATAGATGTAATAAGGAATCTTATTGTTTCCTCCATGTCTCCATTCAAAGTATCCGGTTGATGGCACAATGCACCGTTTCTTCATAATTGGTTCCCGGAATGAAGGTTTCTCAAATATGGTATCCGCACGTGCATTTAGAGTCATTCGGCGGATATCATCTGCATTGGCTTCATCTTTCGTCCAAAATGGTATTAATCCCCAATTGAACACCTGAATCTCGTCACTCTTTGTAATTATAGGATATTTCGGAAAATTGAAAGCATTCACATGGTACTGTTCGTTTAGCATATCTTGATATATTTCAACGATATCTGATTTACGACCGTACCGGGCTGCTAATTTGATAGCCTTAGCACTCATACTATTGTGAAAACACATATTATAGGCAATTAATGTTTATAATCTGACTGATGTCAGTAGTATAACGCCCGGAGAGTTGTTCTTGTTTAAGTTTCCAGTCTCTCCCCGTTCCTTGGATTGCTAATTTAACGAGTTGACTGTGTTCACCGTTAATCTTATCTATTGCCTGTTGAAGTCTTTCCCGCTTTTCACGATCCACTGAATCAAAAAGTCCAAGCTGGGCACCTTCGGTTATTTCAGTGATGATAACCCCGGCTTTCTTATACTGATAACCTTGCATGAATATTGTCTTTAATCCAGCTAGCGCATAATGTACTATCTCTTGAGTGTCATTTGTTGGTACCGGAAGCTGTATTACTGTATTCTTCCAGTATTGTGGTAAATCTTCTCGGAAGTTATTCGTATGAATGAATACCATCAGAGACATTGCATAAGATTTTTGTTTCCGGAGTTTTCTTGCACAAGTAGAGGCATGAGTAGCAATAGCTTCAACCATCGTGTCTATATCAGTGAGCATTTTGCCAAATGAGCGACTAGTGCAAATTTGCTTCTTGGCCGGTGGAGCTGATTCCATATCAATACATGATATACCGCGAAGTTCTTTCCATGTACGTTCTCCTACAACAGTCATATTCTTGCGTACCCATGCACCGGAAAGCAGCGTAAAGTCGTATGCTGTTTTCACTCCTTGCTTTTCGAGCTTTGCTGCTTGTCTACGTCCGATTCCCCACACATCACCGATATTCGTCAGTTGTAGGGCTTTGATTCGTTTATCTTCAGTGTCTATAATGCATAGCCGATTATATGCGGGATATTTCTTTGCGAACTTATTAGCTACCTTTGCAAGCGTCTTGGTAGGGGCAATACCTAAACTAACAGGAATGCCTGTCCCACGTGTTACCTGGTTTACTATTTTTGTTCCAAGTGATTGAATATATTGAATGCCGTCAAGGTTGATAAACGCTTCGTCGATAGAATAAACTTCCAGTTCGGGTACTAATCCTGCTAAAATAGACATCACTCGTCCGGACATATCACCATACAGCGTATAATTGCTACTGAATACGGCAACTCCGTGACTGCTTACTAAATCCTTAATCTGATAAAACAGGTACTCCCATTTTGATACCTAGTAATTTAGATTCATTACTTCGTGCAATAACACACCCATCATTGTTACTAAGTACGACGACAGGCTTCCCATTAAGCAACGGGTTAAATACCCGCTCACAGGAAGCGTAGAAGTTATTGCAGTCCATCAATCCGAACATTATCTTTTCCTCCGATTCTTTTTAATTGTATAAGTTACTATTCCCCACACCATAAACTCATTATCTCTTGTTACCTTAATCAAGGGATAATCAGGATTGGAGGGAACCAACCAAGCTGCATCAGGTTCTAATCTTACTCTTTTGACAGTAAATTCCCCGTCTATAAAGCACACGGCAAGATCATCATCCAGTAATTCAAGTGACTTGTCAATTACAAGTATATCACCTTCTTCTATTCCCTCATCCTTCATTGAATCTCCGACTACGCGTCCGTAAAATGTGCT
>DXOJ01000162.1:0-3766 GCA_019412865.1 Bacteroides sp.
CCCTACCTTAGTTCACACACACGGCATTTTTTGAAAAAAGCCAAACTGTTTCGTTTTGTTAAATATCTCGTTTCTGTCTGACAATCGTATGGTTTTATAGTAAAACGAGTCAAAATCATGGAAAAAAAGAAGAAAATCAGCTTTAAACTACCTGAAACGATCAAGCATAAAGAAGCCCGAAAGATTATATCGGACCTTGTGAAGCAATTGAATGATAGAGGTATGCTGGAAATTGCCGATATTCCCCAGCTGCACCGGAT
Organism: Bacteroides sp.; assembly: GCA_019412865.1. Classification (GTDB taxonomy): domain Bacteria; phylum Bacteroidota; class Bacteroidia; order Bacteroidales; family Bacteroidaceae; genus Bacteroides. Next base: position 261 of record DXOJ01000162.1, read on the forward strand.
GGCCACGGCTTATGATGCTTATCTGGAATGCGTTGAAGTTTTGGCGCGGGATGGAATGACGATGGAGAATCTAAAAGGCGAATGGGTGAAACGTCCGGAGGCGAATTTGCTTAAAGAGAACTGGAGCCAATACCTGGAATTGGCAAAAGAATATGGTTTAACCGCTAAAAGTAAGGGGCAAATCAAAGCCATGAACGCAGGAGATAATGAAGAATCCCCACTTGAGACGTATCTGAAAGGCAAGAAAGAAACTCGTTAATGCAGACAAAGACTTACTATAAATACGCTCAAGACGTTATAGGCGGGAAAGTCGTATCCGGTAAGTTTATTCAGCTTGCTGCTGAACGTTTTTTCTCCATGATGGAGGATGATCAATACGAATTCAAGGAGGAAAAAGCAGATGAAGTCATAGAATTCTTCTCTATTCTTCAGCATTTCACCGGACGCCATGCCGGTAAGTCGTTCATCCTACAACCGTGGCAGCAATTTGTAATAGCAGCTATCTATGGATTCTATATCAAAGAGACGGGTGAACGACTTGTGAAGTACGTCTACATAGAGATTGCACGAAAGAACGGAAAGACGGCTTTTGCCGCCGGACTATCTTTGTATCATCTAATCGCTGACGGAGAAATGGACGCAGAAGTGGATCTGGCAGCTAACTCTAAAGAACAGGCTAAAATCGCATTCAAGTTCTGCTCTCAATTCGCAAAAGGGATTGATCCGAAAGGAAAAGATCTTGTTTCCTATCGTGATAAGGTCAAATTTGAAAAGATGTTATCTCTTTTACAGGTCTTTGCCGCAGATGATTCAAAGTTAGACGGTTTTAATGCTTCGATGTATTTGATTGATGAGTATCACGCTGCAAAGAATACAGGTCTAAAAGACGTACTCCAGTCCTCACAGGGTATGCGTGATAACCCAATGGCGGTTATTATCACTACGGCCGGATTCGATAAGCTAGGACCGTGTTACCAGTACCGGGAAATGTGCACGGAGGTGCTGTCTGGACTAAAAGAAAACGACGCACTGTTTGCCGGAATCTTTTCTCCTGATGAGGGGGACGATTGGAAAGATCCGCAAACGTGGCAGAAGAGTAACCCTAATCTGGGAGTTACAGTTAAACCGCAATATCTACAGACACAAGTCCAATCAGCAGTTAATGCTCCATCGGAAGAAGTCGGCATTAAAACAAAGAACTTCAATATTTGGTGTGACTCGGAAACCGTATGGATACCGGACCATTATATTTTGCAGGCTTCCGCTAATCTTGACTTTGAACAGTTTCGGGATATGGAATGCTATGCCGGTATTGACTTGTCAAGTACTAGCGACTTAACATGTGCTGATTTTATGTTTCCAACCAAAGATAAATATTATTTCAAAACTCTCTATTATCTGCCGGAAGCTGCTTTGCAGGAGAAGAGATTTAAGGACCTGTACGGAGAATGGCGTAGACAAGGATTAATCACCATTACTCCGGGTAATGTTACCGATTACGACTACATTCTGAATGATATAATGCGTATTCGCGAGATCGTTTTCATTCAGAAAATTGCATATGACTCGTGGAATTCGACGCAATTCGTTATTAATGCTGAAGAAAAGGGGCTACCGATGGAGCCATTTAGCCAAGCACTAGGAAACTTCAACCGTCCAACCAAAGAGATGGAGCGTTTGATTCTTTCTGGTAAGGCTGTCATTGACAATAATGTGATTAACCGGCATTGTTTCCGTAATGTGACTATGGCACGTGACAGAAACGGTAACACAAAGCCATCGAAACAGTTTGAAGAGAAGAAGATAGATGGTGTAATTGCTAAGTTGGAAGCACTTGGAATATATCTAGTTTCACCCCGGTACGGAGAATTTTATTAATTGTCTGACAACTTTTTGGTTAGTAGAAAAAGTATATATGAAATTTCTAGGGTTCGAAATTCGAAAAGCAAGTAAACAGGAAACGTCACAGGTTACAGCCTGGAGTTTTAATGGCTCCCGTCCCATGTTTACCAGCAGAAGTAAACCAATGCTACTGTCTACTGTGTATCGCTGTGTTGATCTCATCTCGGATAGTGTAGCCGTGCTTCCGCTGAAAACCTATCATTTAGATGCAGATGGATTTAAGGCTGAGGCTAAATTGCATCCAGCATATTACATGCTCAATATGGAGCCTAATGAAGATATGACTCGGTATGTTTTCTTCAAAACTCTTATGGCTTCCGTACTGCTAACCGGTAACGGCTACGCATACATTGAACGCGATAGTAAAATGAATGCTGCACAGCTCATTTATTTGCCATCCAGTCAGGTGACGATTACTTGGGTCACTGACCGTTCTGGGATTATGCGTAAACGATATCAGGTAGTAGGTTTTAGAGAACTTGTAGATCCGCGAGACATGATCCATGTGCTCAATTTCTCTTATGATGGTATTATTGGTGTGTCTACACTCGAACATGCGCGCCAATCTCTTGGGATTGCAACCAGTACAGAAGAGCACGCAGAAGGTTTTTTCAAGAGCGGTGCAAGTGTTGCAGGTATACTGACGGTTGAAGGGTCTCGGTTGGATAAAGACAAAAAAGATCAGATATACCAGACATGGGAAGAACGTACAAATCCTGTAACCGGACATCCCAACGGTATTGCCGTGCTAGAGGGGAATATGAAGTATCAGCCAATTTCTATCAGTCCCAAAGATAGCCAGTTTATTGAAAGTAGACAGTTTAACGTTGTGGACCTCTGCCGGTTCTTCTCTGTATCTCCAGTCAAAGCTTTCGATCTCTCTAAATCCAGTTATTCGACTGTAGAAGCTACCCAACTCCAATATTTAACAGATACAGCCCTCGCAGTTATTACGAAAATAGAGCTAGAAATAAACCGCAAAGTCTTTCTACCATCTGAACGGGGGAGATTTATTTCTGAATTCGATACTTCCGCTATTCTAAGAACCGATAAAAGTGCACAGGCTGCATTTTGGAAGGATTTGGCTACAGTAGGAGCGGCTACACCCAACGAAGTTCGAAGAGAGAATAATATGCCTAGAATAGAGAATGGAGATAAGGCTTTTGTACAAGTGAATGTACAGACATTGGATAATGCCGTGAAAGAAAAAGTGGATGAACCGCAAAATAATCTGAATTTGTCAGACAAAAATTTGGTTAGTAAGTAAAAGTACAGTTATGGACGAAAAAAGAGAAATTAGAAATACTTCATTCCAGGTGCAATTGACCGGAGATACGGAGGAAAAGAGAACTGTAGAAGGCTACGCACTACTATTCAATACACCATCTGACGGGCTTCCGTTTGAGGAAGTTATAGAACGTGGGGCTTTAGACGGAGTTATTGAGAAAAGCGATGTATTTGCATTGCTGAATCACAATCAGACCCGTGGTATTCTTGCAAGAAGCAAAGAAGGGGCCGGATCATTATTTCTGTCCGTGGATGACAAGGGATTGAAATATCGATTCGAGGCACCGAAAACAGCACTTGGAGAAGAATTACTGGAA
>DXOJ01000162.1:3776-11276 GCA_019412865.1 Bacteroides sp.
CTTCGTCGCGGAGAGATAGACCAGAGCTCTTTTTGTTTCGATGTTGAAAAAGACACTTGGGAAAAGAAAAGTGACGGAACCTGGAAACGTACAGTTCATAAAATTGGCAATTTGTACGACGCTTCACCGGTGTATAATGCGGCATACAGCAAAACGTCCGTGTGTTTGCGCGGAAAAGAACAAGCTGAAGAAGAACTTCGTAAGCATGAACAGGCAGTACCAGAAGAGTATTACCAAAACATAGAGAAATCATTAAATTTATAAATTTATGGCAAAAGAAAAAAGTATTACAGAGTTAAAGGACGAAAGAAATCAGCTGATTGCTCGTTCTAAAGAGATTATTAATGGGGCAAAGGCTGAAAAGCGTCAGTTCAAACCGGAAGAAGCCGAGGAGCTAGGTACAAACCAGCAGCGCAGAGCAGAAATTGATCTTGAAATCGAAGAGCATGAGGTTGTGAATCGTCAACAAGGGAAAAGACATCAGCCGGTAGCAAATGAAAGTTTTTCGCTCCGTCGTGCTATCCTGGCGCAGATGAATAAAACAGAGCAACGTGCCAGTGAAGCATCGGTTATTGAGGATGCAACCAAATTACACCGTTCTGTAGCCGCTACTGCTGAAAATTGCGGCGAGTTGATTGTCCCTCTGACATATCAGAAACGTGCGGCTTACACTGCAGGGATAGAAGCCACTACAGGTGTCGTGATTGACGAAGAACAACAGGAATTGTTGTTGCCTTTAGAGGCTAATCTCGTATTGTCCCAGGCTGGAGTACGTATGATGACCGGATTAGTCGGAAATATCTACTGGCCAAAGCACAGTGCCGCACAAGTTTTCTGGGAAGGAGAAAATGACGAAGCAAAAGACGGTAAGGGAGAATTTTCCAAAGGTAAACTTTACAGCCCTAATCGTTTGACAGCTTACGTAGACATCTCCAAGCAATTACTGATCCAAGAGAATCGTTCTGTGGAAGGTCTAATCCGTCAATTATTAGCTGTCGCTATTGCGCAGAAGGTGGAGAAAACAGCATTGAGCAATGCTGCACATGAAGATAACGTACCTGACGGAATGTTCCAAACTCTCGGAAGTGTTAACGGTGTCATGGATTGGGCTAAAATTGTAGAATTGGAAACCAATGCCGACCTTGACAACGCACTGTTCGGAAATTTAGGGTATATCATGCATCCTTCATTAGTGGGAAAAGCTAAAACCAAAGTAAAAGATGCTTCCGGTGCCGGTGGGTTCATCTTTGGTAATGATGGTATTGGTATGCTGAATGGATATCGCGCTTTACGCACAAACAATATTCCGAAGGGATTACAGGAAGCAAAAGATGAATTCGGTATTGTATTTGGTAATTGGGCAGATTACTTCCTTGGACAGTGGGGGGCTATTGACTTGACTGTAGATCCGTACACGCAAGCAACTAAGGGTATGGTTCGTTTGGTGGTTAACTCTTACTGGAATATGGGTATGATTCGTCCTGAATCATTCACTATTGCATCAATGAAGTAATATGGCATACGTGACCTTAGATATGGCGAAAAGGCACTTGAATGTAGAGCCCTCATATACGGATGAAGATTCGTATATAGAGGCTCTTATTAAAGTAGTCGAGGAGAAGACTGCAAAGGAACTCTGTGTGTCCGTGGAAGACCTTGCCTCTATCGATGGCGGGGATAGTATTCCTACACCATTGGTTCAAGCCATGTTACTGTGTCTTGGCGCGTATTATGCAAATCGGGAAAATACGGCATATGCCACATTGAAAGAAATTCCCCATGGAGCGAAATACTTAGTTGATCTTTATAGAGACTATTCAAAATGAGAGCAGGTCTATTACGTGAAACACTTGTATTCAAATCACCAGTTGAGACACAAGGACGTACGGGTGCAGTGAGGAAGGAATATAAAGAAGTATTCCAATGCCGGGCATGCAGAAAGAAAATGTCTCTTATCGCAGATCGGGATGGAGTTAGTGCGATGGAGCAATTTATCGGGCATACACTCGTTTTCCAGGTGCGTAATTATCCGATCATCAAAGAGAATCTTCATGTTGTTTACAACGGTAACGAGTATAATCTCAAAATGGTTAATCCTCAAATGAGCGATAATAGCCTGCTATTAACTCTTGAAAAAATTGATACATGATTGAGGTTAAACAAATAGACCGGGAAAACATTCAGTACCTCGTAGACAATTTAGAGGACTTTGAAAAGGACAAGGTTATTAGAAGCGGGCTTCGATCTGCTGTCAATGTTTTCAGAGTTAAAGGTAGGGCTAACCTCCGGTCCCGTCTTCTTCATCGTGGTAAACAGACCAACCACCTGATGAACTCGTTTACGAACCGAGTTAAACGGAACAAACTTGGAGCACTTGCGGGCTTTGATCGTCCGGGTGGTAATCATTCTCACTTGGTAGATTCCGGAACGCAAGTCCGAACGACTAAAAGCGGAGCAAATCGAGGTATTATGCCAGCTAATCGTTTCTGGTCAGATGCAAAAGTAAGTGAGGAGGGTAGGGCTATGAGTGCACTCTATCAGGGTGTTCAAATGGCCGTTCAACGAATAAATAACAGAAGCTAATGAATAAACTGGCGATTACAACCGAGATTAGAAATATTTTACTTGATTCAGAAGATATCACCTCTCTGATAGGAAAGAAAATATTTCCTGTTGTTGCCCCAATGAAGACAGAGGGTGACTTCATCATATATCAGCGTGATGGTTACAAACAAGAATATACTAAAATGGGCGTTGCCCGGCAAATTCCTACTGTATTCGTAAACGCTGTCAGTGATGATTATGAACGTAGCTTAGAACTAGCTTCTCTTATATATGAGGCTTTAGAAGGTGACTTCTCTAATCCGGATATGACAATACACCTGGAAGATTCCACGGAAGATTATTCAGAGGGGAAATACTTTCAAGTGCTTCAATTTTCAGTAGAATAAAAATAAAACGTAAAACTAAAATTTTAAATAGTATGACAGCAGTTAAACATGACTCAAGTAAAGACATCGTAAGAGGTCAGTTATTTCTTTTCCTTGGTGAAAATCCGGTAGCGTTCGCATCCAGTTGTTCTTTGGAAGTGTCAGTTGAAGAAATTGATATCTCCAATAAAATGTGCGGCGATTGGGCGGCGTCGTTACCTGGAAAAAAGAGTTTCACCATCAGTAGCGAATCATTGCTTACCCGGTTACAAGGAGCAACCAGTTATGACGAACTACTGAAACATGTAGATACTGGTGAAACATTCCAGTTCGTAGTCGGTGAGTCAACTATCACCGATAAAACCAACGTTGGTGGCAGCTTCGCAATTGATACTACCAAACCGAATTATAAAGGTGAGATTATGCTTACCTCTTTGTCTTTAAAGAGTGATAATGGGCAGATTGCAACGTGTTCCGCATCTTTTAAAGGTGTTGGTGCCTTGCAAAAGGTTGAAGCCGTTCCTGCAGGGGAATAAGCATAAAAAGTAATAAACGTGAAGGCGGTCAGATGATGGCCGCCTTTTTTAATTAGAACAACTATGAGTTTATTCATCACAATCATAATAATCGTATTTACCCTAGTTACAGTAGTTGCAATTATTGATAGTAAATGCTGCCGCCCTGGCCCTCCAACAGTGGTAAATTGCCCTGCACCGAGGAAAAGATTTCGTTTTGATCCGAAAGTAAAACTGAATATCCAATCAATAATCAGATGGGAACAGCTTCGGGGAAAATCATTCTCCTTAATGGATTACTCCGACAAGGACGATATAGACTCCTTGTTGTACACTACGACGATATGTAACAATAAAGATAATATGTATACGTTGGAAGTATTCCGGCACACCCTATCAAACGAAAAGATAACTCGTGAAATGGTTATGGCTTTGGAACGAGAAACAGCAGTTCTCGCCCAATTTCAAAAAAAGCAAAAAGAGGATGACATAGCAAATCACGATGTCACACCTGGAATGATTGGTGAATTGGTTGCGACACTTATCATGGCTGGACTTGATGCGCATTACGCTCTGGAAGAAATGGAACTATGTGATCTTCCAATATACATAGATGCCTACGAACGGAGAAAAAAGGAGCAGATGGAGAGTGATAGGCTATGGACCTACTATAAAATCCTTCCACATATTGACGCAAGTAAGTTAAAGAATGGTGCTAGAGATCTGATAACATTCCCTTGGGAAGAGATGGAGGATATGAAAGAATCAGAAAGAGCATTGGCAGAAGATGCAGAAACCTTTGAAATATTTATGAATAACGGAATAAATAATTGTAAATAAAGATATTATGGCTGGACGTTTAAGCTTTAGTATAGCAATAAATTTGCTCACAGAGAACTTCAAGAGAGGTTCAAATCAAGTGAAGTCTGCATTCAAATCAATGCAGATGCAGTTTCTTACTTTTGCTGCAGCTCTGGGGGCCGGTGGCTTAGGTTTGAGTAATTTCGTTTCTCGGCTCATTGAAGTAGCCCGTGAAACTAATAGAGTGACTACCGCACTAAAGAATGTGTCCGGTAGTATGTCACAATATGCCGACAATCAGCGGTATTTACTGGACTTGGCAAAGAAGTATGGACTAGAGATTAACGCTTTGACGGCTAACTATGCCAAGTTTACGGCTGCCGCGTCCATCTCCGGCATGTCAATGATGGATCAGCGGAAAGTATTCGAATCTGTTTCCCGCGCATGTACAGTCTTTGGGATGAGCGCAGACGATAGTAACGGTGTAATGCTTGCACTCTCCCAAATGATGAGTAAAGGTAAGATTAGTTCCGAGGAATTACGCCTACAGATGGGTGAACGTCTTCCGGTAGCATTACAGGCTATGGCAAAAGCCGCTGGTGTCTCTGTTGGTGGACTTGACAAATTAATGAAGCAAGGTAAGCTAATGAGCGCAGATGTACTTCCTAAGTTTGCAGAAGCACTCAACGAGATGATTCCTAACGTTGATACTGATAACTTGGAAACATCTGTAAATCGCCTGAAAAACGCATTTACAGAATTTGTAAACGGAACAGATGTACAAAGTAAATATAAGGCGTTAATTGATTGGTTGACCGGAATCGTAAAGTCAGCAGCAAGTAACATAAAAAGTATTGTGACATATACTGTAGCTACGATATTGGTTCTGGTAACAAGCCGGCTCGTCAATAAAATCATAAGCTCCATTGCCAAAGCCGAATTAGCAGCAAAATCAGCGGCTCGTCGTGCCGCAAAGGATGCGGGTATAGCATTTAATGAAGTGGCTTGGAAAGCACAAAAAACAAGTGCATCCATAAAAATGGCATTCAGCAAGGCCCTAGGATCTTTGAAATCGTTATTTATATCATCTATTCCTACAGCTGTCATAGCTATCATTGGCACCATAATTGCCAAAATAGTATCAATGTCTCAGGAGGCCAATAGAATAAAGCGTATATTTTCGGACATACGAGCCGAATCAAAGAATGCGGGTTCTTCTGCCGAGGTAGTCAGGATGCAGAAATTATACGAGCTCGCTACCAGTCTGAAAAACAATTTAGACGTGAGGAAAGGGGCACTAAACGAGATAAATAAATTACTCGGAACAAGTTATAGCATTGATGAAAAAAATCTCGGTATTCAAGGGGATCTGAATAAAAAATATGCCGAAAGAGTATCATTGCTGAAGGCCGCTGCGGAAGTTGATTATTTCACACAGAAGAAATTAGAACTAGAAGATAAAATACGTACTGTTGGACAGAAATCCGTTTCAGATTTTAAAGATTCATTACCGGATGCGAGTAAAAGTATAAATCCGTTTTCTGGAAATTTTAGCCCATCGGCGCTTTGGGATGGTCCGGTAGGTATGAAGACTTTATTTAACATGACTCCGTGGGGAAGTTTTAGTGGCGCAAAGGACGGATCTGCAGAGCTTAGAGAGTTACAGAAGTCTTTAGCCTACGTAGACAAAAGACTTGAAATATCACTCGGTACAGTCGCAGGAACGAAGAATGGAAAAACACCTCCTACCACTGATCCCGATGAGAGCAAGAAGAAAACCCCTCTGCAAAAAGAGCAGGAATCTTTCAATAAACAATTCGAAGAGCTAAAAGCCGAACTGGAGATAGGAAAGATTACCCAAGCCGAATATAACAAAGCATTGGGAGAACTGAATATCAAGATGTACGCCCAAGCGAAAGGAACAGGGGATAAAGAAGTTCTCGAAAGCGAATATCTGAAAGCTAGAAAGAAGGCAGCGGAGGATGCTATAAAGAATCAGGATAAAAATGCCGCTCTCGTTGAGTTTGAAAAGATTCAAAAAGACTATAACGCAAAGGTAAAAGAAGCCCAAGCGCAACAGGCTAAGGGGCTAATGTCTCAAAAGGATTTAAACAGTAATATTGCGTCCCTTTCAATTGAGGCGGCCAAATCCGCTGCCGGCATTAAAGGTATTGGAGATGAGGCAGATGTGTTTATAGCCGCTATGCAGTTAAATGCAAAACTCCTTTCTAAAAGGATAAAAGAACAAAAATATGACGCGACATTCGATTACAAAAAGACTAAGCCAGAGATTCTAAGTGACAAACTCAATATTGCTAAAAAATGGCGGGATGATGCAAAAGAGGAAGCAAAGGTATTGGGGGCAGAAATGACCGAAGAACTTAATAAGGCGATGACCAAGGTCACTTCATTGGAAGAAGCTTTGAAATTAGCACAGGTAAAAGAGGATATCAAGAATCTCAATAAAGAGCTTAATGAATCATTGTATTCTGGCGTCAAAGACATTGCAACTAGTTCAGACCGCATTGTTAGTGCGTTCAGTAACCTTCGTGATGTTATGAATGACGTAGATGCAACTGGATGGGAGAGAATTATGGCTATCTGGAACGCAATGACAAACGTAGTAGACACTTTCTTATCTATCATTAAGATGATTGAGAGACTGACAGAACTTACCACTAAACTCACAAAGGCTAAAGAACAGGAGGCCATAAAGACTGATGAGGCTACTACATCGAAGTTAACGGAAGCTGCAGTTGATACTGCCGTCACAGGGGTGAAAGTTGCAAATTCGGAAATTAAAAAAACTGCAGATACTTCAGAGGCTGATACAGCAGTGACTACAGCAACGAGGGAAGTGGCTGCCAATACTGCAAAGGGAGTAAGTGCAGCTGGATCTAGTGCTGCAAGTTTACCATTCCCAGCAAACATTATCGCCATTGGTGCAGCAATAGCTGCTGCAGTCGCGTTGTTTGCTTCTATTCCTAAATTTGCTACAGGAGGCGTTATAACCGGTGGTCCCACTTCTGGAGATAAAATACTAGCCCGTGTCAATGCCGGCGAAATGATTTTAAACCAAGGGCAGCAGTCACGACTATTTGAAGCTATCAATTCCGGAAAGTTGGGCGGAAGTGGAAATATGTCCTCCACAGTAACTACTAGAGTCCGAGCCAAAGACCTTATTCTTACGATTAATAATGAACTTAAATCACAGGGAAAGAAACCTATATCATGAGTTACGCACTTATATATAC
>DXOJ01000163.1 GCA_019412865.1 Bacteroides sp.
ATATTTATTTATACAGGACGAAAAAAACTTGTTTATTTATAAATAGGACCATAAGTTGCACAAGCTCTGTAATCTGATCCTTCTTTGTCCATGCCGAAAGCATTCCAGGCAGCCGGGCGGAACATCTGATCTTCTTCTACATTGTGCATGCATACCGGGATGCGGAGCATGGAAGCAAGAGTGATTAAGTCCTGGCCGATGTGTCCATAGCTGATGGCGCCATGATTGGCTCCCCAGTTATTCATGACTGAATATACATCTTTGAAAGCCGGTTTATCACACAAGCGCGGTACAAACCAGGTGGTAGGCCATGTCGGGTCTGTACGCATATTGAGTTTCTGATGGATTTCCGGATCGATTTCCACTGTCCATCCTTCTGCAATTTGCAGGACAGGGCCTAAGCCTTTAATCAGGTTCAGACGCATCATGGTTACAGGCATTCCACCTTTTGACAGGAAGTTGGACGAGAAGCCGCCACCACGGAAGTAGTCACGATCTGCCGGATACCAGGTTGTTGCTTGTAGACAGTTCTCTACATCAGCATCCGTCAGATTCCAAGGTTCTTTCATAACCGGATTACCTTTTGCATCTAATGATTGGCCGGAACCGTCGAGAGTCGTTGCACCGGAATTGATAAGGTGGATGATACCGTTGGCTGCCGCACCGCTCAACTCTTTGCCGGTTACACGTTTTACAGCTTCAGGGCTCCAGTATGTACGTACGTCGGAGAATATTTGTGCGCGGTTGGTCAATAGATGTCCGAACAGCATGGCTACACCGTTGCAGGCATCATTTTCGGTAGCTACCACAAATGCTTCACGGATGCCGTTCCAGTCGAAAGAAGTATTGAGTAAAGCTTCCGGATAGTCACCGTTAGGATAAAAGTCCGTCCATTGACGTTGTCCCTGGAAACCGGCTGCGATAGCATTGTGTCCCAAAGCTTCTTCCTTGAATCCCATTTCTTTCAGTTTGGGGTTTCCGGTCATCAGGTCGCGCATGATAATTGTCATCTTTACAATGAATTCCCAGTCTGCATCTTTCTGCTCACGGGTTTTACGCTTTTCAGGACGGTTCTTAAAGTCTTCACCTTCGTTGGTCTTGCAATGTTTTTCAGTCCATGCCATTGCCTTGGCGTATTCTTCGTGGTCATAGATGCCTTCATCCATCCGACGGATGATTTCTGTGAGGTCTATTGATTCATTACGCATCCCCAGATATTCCTGGAAGAAATCAGGATTGACGATAGAACCGGCGATACCCATGGATACACTACCCATTGACAGGTAAGATTTGCCTCTCATGGTAGCTACTGCCTGTGCAGCGCGTGCAAAACGAAGAATCTTTTCCGATACATCTTCAGGGATTGTATTATCGTCCAGATCCTGAACATCACGTCCGTAGATACCGAATGCAGGAAGACCTTTTTGTGCATGTCCTGCCAATACCGCTGCCAAATATACAGCCCCCGGACGTTCTGTACCGTTAAATCCCCAAACAGCTTTCGGATAATGAGGATTCATATCCATTGTTTCTGCGCCGTAGCACCAGCAGGAAGTAACGGTAATAGTAGAACCTACTCCTTCTCTTTCAAACTTTTCCGCACAGGCGGCACTTTCGGCTACGCGTCCGATAGTACTATCGGCAATGACACATTCTACCGGGCTGCCATCACCATTTTTCAGGTTACTGCTGATTAACTCGGCTACTGCTTTAGCCAGATTCATTGTTTTTTCTTCAAGGCTTTCGCGAACGCCACCCTGGCGACCATCGATTGTGGGACGAATCCCGATTTTCGGATACTTTTTCATGGTTTCTATCTATTAAAGGATTAATTAATATCTGTGCTGAACTGTGCTGACGGTGTTGCAAAAAAAATTAAAGCGACTTTCGAAGCCTTACTTCCGTTGGCAAGAATTTTTGTACCGGTACATTATTGAGAACGAAATTGGCTGCTTCGTTTCCCATCATTTCCCAATCAATACTCAATGAGGTTATTCCTTCGTCAATCACTTCGTAAGAAGGAATATCATTGTATGCCAACAGACCGAAATCCTTTCCGCATTTCAGTCCTTCCAATCTGCCTTGCTTCACTACTTTTACTACATCTTGTTGCTTGATAGCTATGTAGGCAACTCCCTTGCGTATTGTCAGGTTCTCGATGTCCTCCTGAACCTCACAGAGAAATCCCTGTTCTTGACAGAAACGGGTGAAATATTCCTTGCTGCTTTGAGGGTGTTTCAGGCTTTTCGGAAACAGAAAAACAAGTTGGTGATAGTTTTTCAGTCTTTCCCTAAGCAAATGCAATGCCTGATAGAAAGATTCATCGAAATCCTGGCAGATATATGAATACTTCTCTTTTTCGAATTTGCCGAAATCAAGAAGTAGCAATTTAGTGGGATTAATTTTAGTGAGAACTGTGCTGAATTTCTCGTTATCGAAATTCATCACGATGTATTTGTTGTATTTTCCTATGGATTCCCGGAGGATGGTGTTGAATAGCCGTTCGTTGTATTGATGAAACAATAAGTCTACCTTATAATTAATAGGCAGGTGTCTGACGAAACTGTTGTATAAAGCTTCTTTGAAAGGAGTGTATTGGTCGAGCAGCAATAAAACATTGGTCACCTGGTTCGTCACGTAATATCCTTTTCCGGGAGTGGAATCGATCAGCCCTCGTTCGCGTAAATCAAGGAAAGCCTTGAAAACGGTGTCGCGTGATACTCCGTATTGAGCACTCAACTGATTGATGGAAGGCAAAGAATCTCCTTCAAGAAATTCTTTCCTGGAGATTGCCTGGCTAAGTGCGTCCGCTAGTTGCGTAACCTTGCTCGACTGTTGTCCGAATGTTGCCTTTTTATCAGTTCGTTTCATGCTGTAAAATGAGTAATACTGTGCTGAACTATGC
>DXOJ01000164.1 GCA_019412865.1 Bacteroides sp.
TCAGATGTGTATAAGAGACAGATTCAAATCATTTCCTTCACAAATGCCTGCAATATCGCTTCGGGTGGCGTGAGATATAATTTGTTCCCGATGAATACCTGCGGTCATTTTGAAACGTTTCCGGCTACTTTGGTGTTTCTTGCCTAAGATTTCTACCAGTTCGCGGATAACGGGATTCCGTTTGATTGTTTCTTCGTATTCTAAAATCTGTTCCGCTATCTGTTTATGATTGCGAAGTAGCCAGACGAGGCGTGAGCCACCGCGTACCGGAAGATTTTTGGCTAATGACAGTTGAATGCGGTAGAAATCCTCACAGAGTTGCTCGATATGTTCCATCTGATAGTTGAACTCATTGTTCGAGAGCAGCGTATGCCACTTGTCGAAAAAGAGAGTCCGCAGCGCTTTCCATTCTTTGGAACGCGGGCTGATTACATCAAAACGTTGGAGATAGTATTTTACGTTGAGGTCTACCAGGTGATATTTCATGGAGAAGGGGTATGCGCTGTTTTTCAGGAATTGAAGAAACTTGGCGTCCGATGCTTCATTCATTTCATGAAAGTATTCCCATTGCGATGCATAGCGGGAGTAGAAATCTTGCAGGGAGGGTTGTGTGTGACGAAAATATAGGTGAATGTCCGCATCCAGTTCTTCGGGACGGATAATCTGATTGTGCAGTTGTTCGTCGTACACATCATAGGCTATTCCCTGCAATTTTTCGTAATAAATGTCTTGCAGGTGTTTGAGCCTAATACTCTCTGTTCTCTTGTTCATGGGCATGAGCGATGATGCGAAGTTCATTCCGGTAGTTCTCTATGATATGTGCAGTCTCTCCCAAGATTCGCTTAATCTTGCTTTTTTGCGATGAACTTAAGAAAAGATGTTCCTTGGTGTATGCTGTTTCCCGCTCGGAGATTGTTTTATATTCTACTTCCATTTGCTGAAGTAAATCTATCACTTCCTGCAATGTAAATTCGAACGGAGTGCTGTCGTCCTGCTGGGCTGGCAAAGGTTCGCAATGATCATAACATAGTAGTGGATATTCCTGATTGTTGACGAAAACGGATCGTTTTCCTTTTCGGAGGGAATAAATATTCTTTTGTGCGATATTTCTGTTCTTTACAAAATCGTAGGCTTTCAGGATTTTGTTGACCGGACGGAATTTATCCTGTTGGATATAAAACAACCGGTTGCTGTCTTTCCTCAAAGACTGGTAATCCGAAGCAAAGATGAGTAAATTTCCGGCAATGTGGTAACCTTCTATGCGATGATAGAAAGTATCTACGACCTGGATTCCCGGATCGCTAAGTTCCCGTAGGCTGTGTTCGGACTTCATGTTTTCTTTCAATGTATCCAGTTTCTGTTCCAGTCGTTTTTCTCCCAATAAATATGTATTGATTCCCCGTGCAATCGACTGTTCCACTATGTTTTCGATGATGGGGAGCTGCGAAACTTCATCCCACAGGCAGGCACTCATCAGCAAGCAGTCGGAGAAGTGAATCCCCGGAGATTCGTTCAGATAGGCCGAGGTGCGGAGCAGACCTACTATTTTTTTCCAACGGCGATCGGATATATAGATCGGAGGGGTGTTTTCATCCCGCCCTGTATTATATTGTTCGATTTCTCGTTTGATATTGTGAATCAGCTCGAAGATGGTATAGTGGATACCTACTTTCTCACTTTCAGCTTGTATTTGATTGTATAATTCATCGTCTACCTGGAGTTTTGCCGGGATTTCAGGTTCTACTTCCCGTGTAGAAGAAATCATCTGGTCGAAAGCATATTCCTGTTCAATGCATCCGACAAACTGGCGGATCAGGAAACGGTCGTATAAGGCTTCCAGTCCTTCACCTTTTGCGGGTAGTTCGTTGGACGCGGCAATCAGTGCTTTCAGAGGAACACGCACCGTAAATTGTCCGTTGCGATATATCTTTTCATTGATTACTGTCAAAAGAGAATTTTGGATAGCAGGACCGGCTTTCCATATTTCATCCAGGAAGACAATCGATGCTGTCGGCAAGTATCCTTTTGTAATACGTTCGTATGTATCTTCATCTTTCAATTTTGAGATGGAGACGGGGCCGAATATTTCATCCGGTGTACTGAAACGGGACATCAGATATTCAAAAGCATCCGCATCTTTAAAAGCCAGTTTGAGCCTGCGTGCCACTAAGCTCTTGGCTACTCCCGGAGGGCCCAATAGAAAGATACTTTCACCTGCCATGGCAGATAATAGGGAGAGTGCGATGGTATGTTCTTTTTCGAATACTCCCTCATTGAGGGATTTCAGCAGTTGGGTGATATGGGATTTGATTGACTTCATGCGACAGATGATTTCATGTGTTGTTAGCAGGAGGCAAAGATACAAGAATTCTTTGAAATAGACTTCATTGGGGGGATTTACCCCTAGATTTAGGCAATTTCCTCCCGATAAGTAGGAGTTTTCAGTTTCATAAGGAAAATTCATTCTCTACTTTTGTTCTATCGAAAGATAAATGATAGATAATAATTAGAGAACCGTTAAAAATAAAGGAATATGAAAACGAACACATTTAAATACTTCGGTTTGGCTTTAATGGCTATATTGATGGTAAGTTTTACCTCTTGCGAAGTGGAAATAGACAGTTTCTATGATGATGATAATAATGGTGCAGGGTACTATAATCGTTCGGCTGATTTGTGTAGCCGTACCTGGGTTAGTTTCTACCGGGACATGGACGGTAACTATTGCCGTCAGGAACTGGATTTCTTTTTAGATCGTACGGGAATTGACTATATACGGGTGGAATATCCTAACGGAGCAGTAGAGCAGTATGAATATAATTTCCGTTGGAGCTGGGAGAATTATGCGCAGACTTCCATTCGTATGTCATACGGACCGAATGATGTTTCATATCTGGATGATGTGTACATCGGTGGAAACAGGCTAAGCGGTTATCTGGACGGACGAAATAACTTTGTAGAGTTTCAGGGGAAAAGATGAAAGATAAAACGGAAAGAAACAGAGGGAAAAAATCGTTTGATGGATAACAAGATGCAGGTGAAAAGAGAAGGATAAGATAGTTAAGATAGAAATAGGATAGTTATTAGGAACAAAATAATAGGTAACGAAGTAAAAGGGTAATCAATAAGATTTCAGGATATATGATTCAGGGTATAAATAGGGCGCGAAATGAAAGCTTAAAAGTTTTGAACCGGACTAAATAGTTTTTATCTTTGCGCCCTATTAGTTTTTATATACATGGAGTGGTTATATAGTCTATTTCTCGAACATTCTGCCTTACAGGCTGTTGTGGTACTTTCATTGATTTCTGCCATTGGTCTGGGCTTGGGAAGAGTGCATTTCTGGGGAGTTTCCCTGGGAGTCACTTTTGTTTTTTTTGCAGGCATCCTCGCCGGCCATCTTGGGCTTTCGGTCGATCCGCAGATGTTGAACTACGCAGAAAGTTTCGGACTGGTCATTTTCGTTTATTCTCTCGGTTTGCAAGTCGGTCCCGGTTTCTTTAGCTCTTTCCGCAAAGGAGGGGTAACACTGAATATGCTGGCATTGGGAGTTGTTCTGTTGGGAACGTTGTTGACGGTGGTGGCCAGTTATGCAACAGGTGTCTCTCTTCCTGATATGGTTGGTATCCTTTGTGGAGCAACGACGAATACTCCGGCGTTGGGAGCCGCACAACAAACATTGAAACAGATGGGAATGGACAGCAGTACTCCTGCTTTAGGATGTGCGGTAGCCTATCCGATGGGGGTAGTTGGTGTAATCCTTGCCGTTTTATTAATTCGCAAAGTGCTGGTTCGCAAAGAAGACTTGGAGATAAAAGAGAAAGACGATGCGAACAAAACCTACATTGCAGCGTTTCAAGTACACAATCCTGCTATTTTCAATAAAAGCATCAAGGATATAGCTCGCATGAGTTACCCGAAGTTTGTCATCTCCCGCTTATGGCGTGACGGACATGTAAGTATTCCGACTTCTGACAAGATATTGAAGGAAGGTGACCGTTTGCTGGTGGTAACTGCGGAGAAAGATGCTTTGGTCTTGACCGTGCTTTTTGGTGAACAGGAAAATACGGATTGGAATAAAGAGGACATTGACTGGAATGCGATTGATAGTGAATTGATTTCGCAACGTATTGTCGTTACCCGCCCCGAACTGAATGGTAAGAAACTCGGTTCACTCCGGTTGAGAAACCATTATGGGATTAACATCAGCCGCGTGTATCGGTCGGGTGTGCAGTTGCTTGCTACTCCGGGATTGATACTTCAATTAGGAGACCGCCTGACGGTAGTGGGAGAGGCTGCTGCTATTCAGAATGTGGAGAAGGTATTGGGAAATGCTGTAAAAAGCTTGAAAGAACCCAATCTGGTTGTTGTGTTTATCGGCATCGTACTTGGCTTGGCATTGGGAGCTATTCCTTTCTCCTTTCCGGGTGTCAGTACTCCTGTGAAGCTGGGATTGGCGGGTGGACCGATTATCGTTGGTATCCTTCTGGGAACTTTTGGACCGCGGATACATATGATTACCTATACCACCCGTAGTGCGAATCTGATGCTGCGTGCCTTGGGGCTTTCCATGTATCTTGCTTGTCTGGGACTGGATGCCGGAGCTCATTTTTTCGACACCGTATTCCGTCCGGAAGGTTTGTTATGGATCGCTTTGGGGGCCGGATTGACTATTGTTCCAACCGTGTTGGTCGGGTTTGTAGCTTTCAAGATGATGAAGATTGATTTCGGTACTGTATCCGGTATGTTGTGCGGAAGTATGGCAAATCCGATGGCACTGAACTATGTGAACGATACCATTCCCAGCGACAATCCATCCGTAGCCTATGCGACTGTTTATCCGCTGTGTATGTTCCTGCGGGTAATTATCGCTCA
>DXOJ01000165.1 GCA_019412865.1 Bacteroides sp.
ACAGAGGTCATTCAAGTATCAGAGGTCGCTAAAGGAACGGTGGACTTTCGTCCAATAAGTTTCGGGTGCTTTACCCGGCATATCGCATGCTTTCGCAGTGATAGATAATGGTGCCCAGGTCACATTCACCGGTTTCTGCCAGCTGGTCGATGGCTTTGAAGATGTCATCCACCAGGATGCCGTCTGTCAGGATGGCTTCGCGGTAGGTCGGTGAGCGGTAGGGTTGGTCATCATCAGAATTATCATCGGTACTTTCTTCGGATGCTTGCTCGTCGGCAGGTTCTTCAGATTCTTCTTCAGCAGGTTCATCGGTTGTTTCATCATCAGAAGATTGGGAAGATGCTGCTATTCCAGATTCAATTTCATTGTACACGTCTTCGGAATGGTCCGATTCTTCCTGTTCATTTTCATCTTCGAATTCTTCTTTCCCTTTCTGTGAAGTATCGGCATCCGATTGAGTTGGAGAAGCATCGTCCTGCAGACAGCTTTCAGAAGCATTCTCGTTATGAGAATCTTCTTTCTTTTCCTCTTCCTTCTTCGGTTCCTCCCGGCTCACCTTGTGAGGTCGGAAGGACTGGGCTTCATCCGATATGTCTATATCCTCCTCTACATGGTTATCCTGTTCTGCCGCTTCCGCTGCCTTGGCCCGCTGGATGTCCATCACAATCAAGAAGGCATAGTAGCATAACAGCGCCACAAAGAGGATGGAGATTATTTGTCCGTAGGTCATAGCTGTACTTATATGAGGTTGGGTATTACAATAATGTCCTCTTGCGGAACCGGTTGGAAACGGATTCCCAATTTCATACCCCGATTCTCCAGGCGCTGTTTGCGGAAGGTGTTTTCGGTATAGTACATCAGGTTCTTCTGTCCGCTGAGTATATAGCCTTTCACTTTCAGACGATAGCGTAAGCGTACCTTGGCCCGGTTGGATATTACATTGATTCGGGTGATGGGATCCAGACCGAATACCATTCTTCTTCGTTCCCGACGCACCATTTTCTGCCGGACGCGGGAGGAGACCTTATATCCTTCATGCTTGGAGCGTTTCAGTCCCATTTTGGAAGCGATACGGCTGACGGTTACTCGGGTCACACCCAGTTTTTCGCCGATTTCCGTAAAGGATTCTTCATTGAAGTGGCTGCGGATATGGTCGGCACGTTCCATCCATTTGGACTTGGCCAGCTTGCCCAGTCCCAGTTCCTTGGCTTTGTACTTTACGGCTGACACGCTCATCTCCAGCACGGCGGCGGTATGGGCGGTGGTTTCTACCGGATAAAGTTCGATAAGCAAGGACACCATCTGGTCGTTCCATCTATTCCATTTCATAATCTTCCTTGTTGAAGTTGATAAACAATGATTTCTTCTTTCTGCGAAACTCGGAGAGTTGCGGCAGATAGGTCTCGAAGAAGGCACGGACGATGGCATTGACCATGTCGGAACGGCTCCGGTTGTGGATGTCGCAGTCGTCGAGTGAATCGGCCAGGTCTCGGTCGAGTTTGCAGACCAGCCGTTCGTCCTTATCGCCTCGTTCATCGGAAGTGTCCAGATAGTTCATGAACACTTGCCAGCACTTGTTCCCCTCCACTGAAGGGGAAAGAGCAGCTGTAGCTCCGTCTGTAGTTTCTTCGTTCACGGGTGCCTCCTGGGAGGTCTTGCTGGTAGAATCCGATTTTTCCTCCGGTTCGCCCGTTAAGGTCATATCGGAATCGTTGATACCTTTAAGAAGGTCGTCAATTTCGGGAATGTCTTTTGTCATTGCACGATAGGTATTGATGGTTACTGATTATGTTGATGCTCACTGTTGTTTTCCTGTTCTTCGTCTTCGACTTCTTCCAGCGCAATATGGGTGCTTGTTTCGGCCTGGTATTTCTTCTTGCCATTCTTGGGATAAAGGTTCTCCGTCAGCTGGATGCCGGAAAGTTCCATTTCACGGATGGGACTGGTCCTGTCGAAGATGCTGAAATAGATCTTGTCGAATACCGAACTGACATAGCGGTACTGCATATCCAGTGCGGCGATGGTGCTGAACCGTTCCATGTCTGCCCGTCGGGGTATCTTTCCGGTAACATACCCGTAGTTGGAGAAGGTTTCCCGGGTGTTGTCCCATAGGATGAGTTCGGAGCGCTTACCCACGCGGTTGTCGTTCAGATTGGGGATGATAAAGAGCTGTGCTTTCATCCGTTCGCCGACGGCCTGACGAAGTCGGTCCAGAAACAGCAGGAAGCTGGCGGTGGAAGGAATGGTCACCAGGTCGTAGTGGAACGGTACCACAATGATGTCTGAATTGACAAAGATGGGTACGAGCCCTTCTGCTTTCAGACTTCCCGGCGAGTCGATGAGTACCACATCTATTTCGGGATCGTTGTGCAGTTTTTCCACCAGCGAGGTCATCTCCACCTTGTTGTTGGGTTCGTATGACCAGACTTCATAGGGCAGTTGTTCCTCTCCATACTTCTTGATGTCTGCCTTGCGGCATTTCATGATGGAGTGTTGGAAATCGCAGTCGATGACAACCACCCGGACGCCTTTTGCCACTAAGTAGTTGGCAAAGGTGACGCAAAGGGTGGTCTTTCCGACTCCTCCTTTCTGGTTGGCAAAGGTGACTATGACCGGGGTCTGTATCATGTTGTTTTCCGTTTATTAAATTCGCAAGCAAAAGTAAATGCTGGAACAGGGAAAACCTAAATGCACAACATCAATGTGCTTTCGGTTGCTGAAACCGAGGGTTAAATGGACTTCGGAACAAGGGAATCTGAGAAAAATTAGCCAAAAAAGTTACAACTAAAAGTCCCCTTTTGACTTTCAGTTGTAACTTAAATCATTAAACATCAATACTAAATCTTCAACGAGCGTCCATCGTCCACCTCATCGTAGTTAGTCTTTTTTCCAACTTCCCATTCGCGGTTGCCGCTGTGACTGCCGACACCTTCTTTCCGAAGTTTACCCAGTCCTTGATGGGACTTCCGCTGAAGGGATTTAATCGGATTGAGCGTCTTCTTCTTGGATTTCTTGAACGGCACTCCCTGGCGCTTCTGCTTCTTGGATTTCTTCTTCACCCGTTCCACATCGAAGCCTTCTTCATTCAGGTTGATGAGGATATGTTCCTTGAAGTTGATGGCATAGTAGGTATCATCGACCTGACGAATGATGAAACCTTCCTGGTACATGGCACTGCGGGGGGACTTCACTTCGGGTTCATTGAAGATTTCATGCAGGCGGCCGACGGAATCGGCATACTTGGGAGGACGTTCCGTAGAGATGTCCACCAGGTCCGGCCGGTCCACCTTGAATACCTTGCACAGCATTTCCACTTCGGCTGCGTTCTGCGGACGAAACTTCTCGATGAAGCTGATGCGGTTGTTGCGGTCAATGGCCTTGGCCATGAAAGGCGGCAAGGGTCTGCTTTGGCCATCGTAGTAGATGACACCTTTCTTTATATAGGCACGCTGTTTCTTGAGTTTC
>DXOJ01000166.1 GCA_019412865.1 Bacteroides sp.
CTTATAAGATTATCTGATATGAGATTTTAATTGTGACAGGATGTTGCGGTTAAAATCAGGAGATAAGCCGCAAATTTTGCGGCTTATTCTGCACTTGAATGATTAATCTCCGATAAAAATTCTATTTTTGCATATTCATAAATCAAGAGAAGAATATGTTGAAAATATTAGTAACCTACGCCGTCCAAGGCGAATTTGTAGAGATTAAATGGCCGGATGTAGAACCTTATTACATTCGTACAGGTATTGGAAAAGTAAAATCAGCTTTTCATCTGGCAGAAGCAATCTGCCAGGTACAACCAGACTTAGTACTCAATATCGGAAGTGCCGGAACAGTCAACCATCAAGTAGGAGATATCTTTGTCTGCCGCAAGTTCGTAGACCGTGATATGCAGAAAATGAAAGAGTTCGGATTGGAGTGTGAGATTGATTCATCGGCCTTGCTCGAAGAAAAAGGTTATTGCGAGCACTGGACAGAAGAAGGAATCTGTAACACGGGAGATGGCTTTCTTACAGAATTGACTCACGTTAGCGGAGATGTCGTAGACATGGAAGCCTATGCACAGGCATTCGTTTGCCGTTCAAAAGAAATTCCGTTTATTTCCGTGAAATATGTGACTGACATTATTGGTCATAACTCCGTGAAACATTGGGAAGATAAACTTGCCGATGCACGACAGGGACTATCGCATTACTTTAATATCTTGAAAGAAAGAATATGATAAGTGACCCCTGCGGCAATCAGTCCCAGGAGAATCTTTACCCATATCAAAGGAATCAGGAAGAAAATGCAGTAAAGCATAGTTCCCCACATCAACACGAGCGAGATTACTTTGGCTCGGAGAGGGATCGCCTTGTTTTCGCGGTAATTGCGGATATAAGGACCGAAGTGCCGATGATTGAGCAGCCAGTTATATAATCGGGGGGACCCTTTGAAATAAAGGGCGGCGGTGAGTAACAGAAAAGGGGTAGTAGGCAGTAGCGGC
Organism: Bacteroides sp.; assembly: GCA_019412865.1. GTDB lineage: Bacteria > Bacteroidota > Bacteroidia > Bacteroidales > Bacteroidaceae > Bacteroides. The sequence continues at coordinate 987 of DXOJ01000166.1, forward strand.
AGAAAGATGCCGAGAATGCCGAGTGCAAGAGAGATACTACCTAAAACAATATACAGAGTTTTCATGCGGCAAAGATAGTGCAAAAAAAGGGAAAAAATAACACTCTTTGCTGGATGAAAACTCTATTTTGTATTACCTTTGCCGTTGCATCGAGGTGACATTAGATGCGTGTAACTATTAAAATACATACACCCATGTTTACAGTAATCAAACGCATGGAGATCTCGGCTTCTCATAAGCTGGTACTCCCGTATCGCAGTAAATGCGCCAGTTTACACGGTCACAACTGGATTATCACCGTCTATTGCCGTTCCATGCGGCTCAACTCCGAAGGAATGGTGGTAGATTTCACCCGTATCAAAGAAGTGGTCATGGAAAAACTCGACCATCAAAATCTGAATGAAGTACTTCCGTTCAATCCCACAGCAGAGAATATCGCCCGGTGGGTGTGCAAACAGCTTCCTCAATGCTATAAGGTAGAGGTGCAGGAATCGGAAGGAAACATAGTCATCTATGAGAAAGATTCCGCCAGCGCAGAGGGACAAGAGTAGCAAATTAAACAAGTATGACGATGAGAAAGATTAATGAAATCTTTTACAGTTTGCAGGGCGAAGGTTACCACACCGGAACTCCGGCCATCTTCGTGCGTTTCTCCGGCTGCAACCTGAAATGTGACTTTTGCGACACACAACACGAAGAAGGAACAATGATGACTGATGAAGAAATTATCACCAAAGTGAAAAAATATCCTGCCGTTACCGTTGTCCTCACAGGTGGCGAACCTTCCTTATGGATAGACGACCAATTGATCGACCTTTTGCACCAAGCTGGTAAATATGTGACCATCGAAACCAACGGTACACACCCCTTACCGGCATCTATCGACTGGGTGACCTGCTCACCCAAACAAGGGGCAAAACTGGCAATCGACCGGATGAATGAAGTGAAAGTTGTCTATGAAGGACAAGATATAAGTATTTTTGAACTACTTCCTGCCGAACATTTTTTCCTCCAGCCTTGTTCTTGTAATAACACTGCTTTGACAGTGGACT
>DXOJ01000167.1 GCA_019412865.1 Bacteroides sp.
GGGATCATTAGCCTTTTTATTTTAATACACTATATAGAATCGCGGAGACGCTTACATATATGTAATACTTAATCTCTACCCAAAATGGACGTAATTATCTGATAATAAACGTGATATTTATTTAGCAAGGGAATACTATATGAAGAAAATTGCAACAAACTAATTCTGACTAATATTCAAATGTTGATTATTAGTCAAGGTAAATATGACATTCATTGAAATTTTGCAAGCGAATTATTGTTTCTTACGTAAAACTACTTATGTATATATTTATGAATAATAAGACCTGCAATTTCGATTAATTCTAAAATTGCAGGTCTCATCTATTTATTTAAAACTTATCCTTATATGGAGGCAATATTAAAAAATGTTTTATCGAGGTAAATTATTACTCCATCCCTCTGTTTGTATAACTCCAAAACCTGAATTGACTTCAAAAGAAGGTATTGGGTACACAAATTTTGCGATGTTGAAATTAGTGTACGATCCATCTGCTACACTAATAATTTTGCCTAATCTTCTTGCGTCAAAGAAGCGATGTCCTTCTTGAACCAGTTCTAATTTTCTTTCTTTATCAATGGCATCAATAACCGTTTGATCCTCTGCTATTTCATTGTCATCCAAATCCGGATTTCTTTTGGAAGCTACTTCCAATAGCTTTTCTTTAGCTTTTCCATAATTAGGAGTTGACTGTTTTGCATATGCTTCTGCCTGTATTAAATACATTTCAGGCAGTCTGAAAACTGGCAAATTAGAAATCTGATTATTGGTTGTGATACCACGCATTTTTCCACCAGTCCACGTACCGCCAAGAAGCGCCAGCCGAATATCATTAGGTGAATATTCTGCTACTGTTGCGCTGTTAATAGACAAACCGTATTTATTCCATAAAGTATTCAGAGCATTAGCGGACAAATAATCATCTTCGGCTTTTGCTATAAAGAAAATGTCTTCTGTCGAAACAGCCAATGTCGTGTACATATTCTTATAGTCTTCTTTGGTTGATACAATTGTACCACCACTTAGGGTTATTGCCTCTTGAGCCGCTGTAATAGCCCCTTCGTAATTTTTCATATAGAGTTTTACGCGAGCTTCAAGTGCAGCAACTGCAGCCGTATTCATATACTGTTTACCTACATTTTCAACACCTTCTTTAGCATAATATTCTTTAGCTTTCGTTATATCATCAAGAATCAGGCTATAATTTTGTTCTACACTGACTCTTGACACCTGTGAATAGGCAGGGACGGGTTCAGTAACGTTTACGATACCTAATGTCGTTTTGTTGGCTTCCGAATATGGCAAACCAAACATGTTAGTCAAATAGAAAGAGCAGAGGGCTTTAATAGCATAGGCTTGAGCGATGCATCCTTCCACTTCTGCCAGATCCCCCTTTGTTACTTCTTTAAATGAAGCACCTTCTTTAATGATACGTGCACAACGGTCGATAGCCCAATATCCGTATGCCCATATTTCTTCTATGTATGAATTAGTATCCAGTATCTGATAGCGGAAGATGTCATAGAAATGAGACGTTGCAACGGAATGTGAAGTGATATCCGTTGGCGCATCTCCAATTGCTAATACATCACGTCCCAGAAAACGATATGAACCTAATGTGTAATATACACCATTTAGAGCATTCTGAAAATCTTGGGTAGTAACCAAGGCTTCTTCTGTCGGAACAGAAGTTGATGGCGTTTCTGTCAAGAAGTCATCGCATGCGGTGAATGAAATTGCCATCCAACCGGTTAATAAAGCAAATAATATTTTCTTCATTGTCATAAATTTCTAAAGTTATTTTTTTAGAAGCTAAGATTAAGACCGAACATGATATTTCTAGGTACAGGATATGCCCAAGACTGCATACCGGTAGATCTGGTTTGTGGATCAAATCCTATAAAATCTTTAGCAGTGATAGTGAACAAATTGTCAGCAGAGATATAAACTCTTAAATTGTCAATAGCCACCTTATTCATAAGGTTCTTCGGAAGAGTATATCCTAAAACCATGGATTTCATTCTTAAATAAGAACCATTCATTAAGAAACGGCTGGAATTAGTTTCTGCTCCCGAGTTGTCTCCAGCTACAAATTTGGGTACGTCGGTTATATCTCCCGGCTTTTGCCAGCGGTTGTCATAAACGTAGTTAGATACCGGGCCTAAGAAATAATGTCCAACCTGCATATCAAATGCAAATCCGGAGTTATATACTTTATTTCCCAAGGTGAAACTGGTATCAAAAGAGAAGTCAAAACCTTTGTATTTGAAATTCATTCCAAAGCCACCATAAAATTTAGGATCGGCAGAACCTACAATTCGCTGACCGGCCTCATTTACATTTTTTGTTTTCTCATCCCCTTCTTGTCCTTTATACCACATTGCTTCTCCTGTTTCAGGATCCACTCCTGCATATTCCGGCATATAGAACGTATTATACGCTTCACCAACTTTTCTGATAGTTAGAGTATTCTCAATTGGTTTTTCTGTGGCAAGTTTTATGATTTTATTTTTATTTGCCGTACCAGTGAAGCGAACATCCCAACTGAAATCTTTATTTCTAAGTACGTTAGCGTTAATTAAGAATTCTATACCTTTGTTTTCCATCTCACCTACATTTTTCAGGATAGATCCGAATCCAGTTGTGTAAGAAAGTGGTACATCAAATATCATATCTTTTGTCCGTTGGTTATAATAGTCCACTTCGAGTGTCAGTCTTTCGAAGAAAACAGCATGGATACCGATATCGGCTTTCGCAACAGTCTCCCATTTAAGATCCGGATTGGCTATTTGGTAAGGAATAGCTCCAGGTTTGCCATTATAAGAATATCCATAATTATACAATCCCATTGCTGCATAATAACCAATATCCTGATTACCTACAGTTCCATAACTACCTCTGATAGTCAAATCTGTCAACCAATTTTTGGTATTTTCCATAAAGCTTTCGTTAGAGATTCGGTATTTTGCTCCTATAGACCAAAAAGGAGCCCATTTGTTGTTTACACCAAATCTTGACGAGCCGTCATAACGGAAACTGCCTGACAGATAATATTTATCATTCAAGTTATATTCTGCATTCATAAAGAATGAAGAAAGAGTGCTTGCTTTGGTTGAAGATCCCGCCCCTGTTGGCTTGGAAGCATTGTCCAATTCAAAAACAGCATCACTAGGATATCCACTGGCAGCTGCATAAATTGTTCTATAAGATATTTTCTGTGCTTCTTGTCCCAACAACACATTCAAATGATGCATGTCTTTGAAAGTGCGGTTGAAGTTTACGGTATTGGTAATGGTCAAGGTTGTTGCTCTTTCCTGGTTTCTTTGACCAAGCATACCACTACCGGAATATTGAGGATTATAAATTGAACTGTAAAAAAACTCGTCCAAGTCAATCAAGCTCAATCCTGCATTTGTCTTCCATGTTAAGCCATCAATAATATTATAAGTAAAATATGGATTCACAACCAATGTAATCTGCTTTTGATTGCGTTTATCACCTTTTTCTTTATCGTTAATAGCTACAGGATTATAATTAACATTTGTATTATATGTTCCGTCTTCATTGCGCACCTGTTCAAACGGACGGATGTCATATACTGCTACAATAGGATTAGTATATTGGCTTTCAGTCATAGTGTTGTTTATATCGGAGAGTGCTCCATTCACAGAAAGTCCATATCCTATCCGTCCGCTTTTTCCATCTAAACTAATACGTCCGCTATAGCGTTTCATTCCAGTTCCGATGACGATACCTGTATTCTGAAAATATCCTCCACTAATATAATAGCGCAAATTTTCATTCCCACCTTGAGCACTGATATCATATTCTTGTGAAAAACCATTTTGCAGAATCTCCTTCAGCCAATCCACACTCTTGATATTTTGCGTCAAGTCCACATTATACCAATCCATAACATAGGCATTCAGCCATTCAGCAGAAGTCATGCCATCCTCACCGTCATATCCTGCATTTGTTAGTCCTTCGGTCCAGATCTCTTTGTATTTATCCAGATTTGTCGTACGATAATTATGATCTATCTTACCTCATAAGCGTCCACTAAAAAACGCAAAGAGTTCTTTGAAATGATTGAATATTAGT
>DXOJ01000168.1 GCA_019412865.1 Bacteroides sp.
GATTTTTTATAGCAAAAAATAACAAACGAAAACACAGGTTTTTACACGTGCCCCCCGACACTGACTAACTTTTCTACAGTGGGACATTCGGAAAGAGCATCTTTGATATGTTGCAGGATGATTCCTTCGCCGGCAGCTACAATCATTTTGATATCGGCAGCGTTACAGCGATAGATAATATCCTTTTTGGTCAGTAGGTGAGTAGCCGGAATTACGGTTGCTCCCAGTTTGTGAAGGGCGATGGTGCTATACCAGAACTCATAACGGCGTTTCAGAATCAGCATCACCATGTCTCCACGGCCGATACCCAGACTTTGGAAGTAAGAAGCGGTCATATCCGTGTAACGCTTCATTTCGGCAAATGAGAATTGGCGGCTTTCGCCTTTGTCATTTGTCCAAAGCAAAGCCTTCTTGTCGGGTTGTTCGGCTGCCCAGGCATCTACTACGTCATAACCGAAGTTGAAGTTCTCCGGAACGTTTATTTTTAAGTTTTTGATAAAGTCCTCTTGTGAGCTGAAAGAGGTCTGTGATAAAAATCTTTCTACCATGATGTTATTACATAATTACTGCCAGAAAACGTACCGTTTTGCCGTCGAGCGCTTTCATGCCATGTGGAAGTTTTGAATTAAAATAAATACTGTCGCCTTGGTTGAGGATGATTTCTTTGCCTTCGATGTTGATAAGCATACGGCCTTCGATGACAAGGTTGAATTCCTGTCCATTATGTTTGTTATAATGGATCGGCTCGTCGATTGCTTTCGGTTCAACGGTAACGATGAACGGATCGGCGGTACGGTTCATGAATCCTGAAGCCAGTGACTGGTATTTATAAGCTTTGGTACGTTCGATGCTGACACCTTTACCGGCACGAGTCACGAAGTAGCTGCTCATTTTAGGTTCTTCGCCAAACATCAGGGCGTCGAGAGCTACATTATACGTACGAGCTATTTTTTGTAACATGCTGACAGAGATATCATAGTCTCCTGTTTCCGCAAGCCGGTATTCTTCAGCAGAAATGTCACTATCGCGGGCGATATCCTCTGCGGTGAGTTCCAATACATCACGTAATCCGCGGAGGCGTTCTGCTATCTGTTTAATTTGTTCATTCATACAAGTGGTTAGTATTTTATGATTAATAATTCTATGGTTGTTATTTGGATGCTTTCATGGCTTTGATAATAGCGGAGGTGAAACCGTTGTGTTCCAATTCATTGATACCTTTGATCGTGATTCCGCCCGGAGTGGTTACCTTGTCGATTTCTACACTGGGGTGGGTGTCGTTGTTCTGAATCAGTGCGGCCGCTCCTTTTAAGGATTGGGCTATCATCTGCATGGCATCTTTAGGACGGAGTCCCATTTCAATTCCGGCTTGCATGGCTGCCTGAATGTATTTCAGTACGTAAGCGATACCGCAGGATGCCAATGCAGTAGCTGCCGCTATTTTATCTTCGGGGATAAGCATCACTGTTCCCATCTCGCTGAACAACCGGAGGATGAAGCTGTCTTGTTCATCATTGGTGTTGCGGGCGGCAACAAGCGTCATGCTTTCCAGTTCGCTGATAGCGGTGTTCGGGATCAGGCGGAACATGGGCATTTCCGGTGCTACGACATAATGAGCCAGTTCTTCAAAACTGATGCCGGCAGCTACCGAGATGAGTATCTGTTTGCTTTTTAATTTCAACTCGCGCATCACCGGTTCCATAAACCACGGTTTGACAGCCAGAATGACGATGTCTGCTCCTGTGGCTGCTTCCAGATTATTGTTGGTGGTGGAGATACCCGGAAATTCTTTTTTCAGTTTCTCTAGTTTTCCGGCACTGGGATTGGATACAATGATATCCGAATCGTTTATCAGACTTCCTTTTGCCAGGCCACGGGCTATTGAACCGCCCATGTTTCCTGCACCGATAATGGCTATTTTCATATACGCTTGTTTTTTATGAGTTGTTACAGACAAAGGTAACAGTTAATTACGAAAAAACAAAAAGCAGCCAGAATAAGAAATAAATTTCTAATAAAGGCTGCTTTTATCGTTGGCTGTTTATTAATCAAATGAGCGGTTAGAGTACTTTTTTGAACCGGGTGAGGAACTCTTTCGCTTCCTCCATGCTTAGGCAGAGAGGGGGTAACAGGCGAAGTACGTTCGTGCCGCTTGCTCCGGTAAATACGTGTTCGTCGTAGATGAGACGGCTGCGTAGTTCTTTGATCGGTTCTTCAAATTCGAGTCCGATCATCAGTCCGCGTCCGCGCACCTCTTTGATTTGCGGGAATTTCTTCAGTTCTTCCAGTAAGTAATCACCAACTGCTTTCGCGTTTTCTACCAGATTTTCCTGTTCAATGACATCCATCACAGCGAGAGCCGCCGAACATGCCAGGTGATTTCCTCCGAAAGTTGTTCCCAACTGACCGTATACCGGTTTAAACATCGGGCTGATTAAGACACCTGCCATCGGGAAGCCGTTACCGATTCCTTTGGCTACAGTGATGATATCCGGTTTGATGTCATTATATTGATGAGCGAAGAATTTGCCGCTACGTCCGTATCCGCTCTGAATTTCATCCAGAATCAGGATGGTTCCTGTTTCGCTACAAGTTTTGCGGAGTTCCTGCATAAATTCGGTGGTCGGTATCTTGATACCGCCTACCCCTTGTATTCCTTCAATGATAACAGCACAGGTGTCCCCCTTAGACAATTCCTGCTTCATCGCTTCCATATCGTTGAGCGGGAGATAGGTGACATGGCCGTTATTGTTGATAGGAGCGATAATGGAAGGGTTGTGGGTCGCTTCTACTGCAAGAGATGTACGTCCGTGGAATGCTTTGCTGAAAGAGACAATTTTAGTACGTCCGTTGTGGAAAGAAGCAAGTTTCAGTGCATTCTCGTTTGCTTCGGCACCACTGTTAATCAGAAACAGGCTGTAGTCCTCGTAACCGGAAATCTTTCCCAGCCGTTCGGCTACCTCTTGTTGGAGCTTGTTAATGACGGAGTTTGAGTAAAAACCAAGTTTAGCCACCTGGTTACTTATCATCGCTACATAGTGGGGATGTGCATGTCCGATGGAGATAACGGCATGGCCTCCGTAGAGATCCAGATATTCTGTTCCGTTTTCGTCCCATACCTTACAGCCATCACCTTTGACAATGTTGATATTGTATAAAGGGTATACGTCGAATAAATTCATAATTCTTCTGTTTTTAGAAAGCTGAAGGCTTCAAACGTAGTCCTACGGTTTCTTCCAGATTGAACATCAGGTTCATGTTATGAACAGCTTGTCCGCTGGCGCCTTTCAGCAAGTTGTCGATACAAGAGATAATCAATAGCTTATCACCATGCTTTTCCATATGTATCAGGCATTTATTAGTATTAACGACTTGTTTTAAGTCAATATTCTTATCTACGATGTGTACAAAGGAGTCTTTAGCATAATATTCCTCATACATACGAACGATTTCTTCCAATGCTACTTTGGTCTTGACTACCAATGTCGCGAAGATACCGCGAGGGAAGTCACCGCGGTACGGTATGAAGTCAATATCCGAATTGAAGCTGTTTTGCAGCTGTTTCAGCGATTGCTTGATTTCCGGAACGTGCTGATGGTCGAATGCCTTGTACACACTCATATTGTTGTTTCTCCAACTGAAATGACTGGTAGCACCCGGTTTCACTCCGGCCCCCGTACTTCCTGTAATGGCATTCACCATCACGTCGTCTGTCAGCATCAGATTTTTGGCAAGCGGAAGCAAACCAAGCTGGATACAGGTAGCAAAACAACCGGGGTTGGCTACGTGCTTCGCCGTACAAGTGGCCCGACGATTCAGTTCCGGCAGACCATAGATAAAGTCGTGGTCATCACTTTTGATACGGTAGTCCATGGAGAGGTCGATAATCTTCAGGTCTTCCGGTATGTTGTGACTTTCCATGAATTTCTTTGTGTCGCCGTGGGCGGTACAGAAGAAAAGCACGTCGATTTCGTCCAGAGGTAACTGGTCGGTGAATCTTAAATCTGTTTCTCCATACAAACCTTCGTGTACGTCGGTAATCTTGTTTCCGGCATTACTGCTGCTGTTGATAAATACGATTTCAGTTTCCGGATGGTTGAGTAGCAGGCGGATTAATTCGCCTGCTGTATATCCTGCGCCACCAATGATTCCTGCTTTAATCA
>DXOJ01000169.1 GCA_019412865.1 Bacteroides sp.
GATCGAGACTTAAAGATACAAAGACAACGGGTACTTTATCGGGGGCTTACGAAAAACGGAGAGGCTCCTATCTGTCTGAGAATAACTGTAAATGGGAAACGTGCGGAAATTCAAATCAAGCGTAGTGTGGAGATTGGTAAGTGGAATGCCCAAAGGGAATGTGCAATTGGTAAGGACAGAAAGTATCTGGAACTTAATCATTATCTGGAAACAGTACGTACCCGCGTACTTCGTATTCATCGCGAGTTAGAGCAAGATGATAAACCTATCACTGCTGAAATTCTGAAAAATTTATTCTATGGTGAAAGCCAAACTCCCAAGATGTTATTGGAAGTTTTCAAAGAACATAACACAAAGTATCGTGAGTTAATAGGGAAAGATGTGGTGAAAGCTACGGTGCTCCGTTATGAGAGAACCGTACGATATCTTGAGGAGTTCTTGAGAAAAGAGTATCAATTAAACGATATGCCTCTTTGCAATATCGACCATGAGTTCATATCCAATTTCGAATTCTTTATCAAAACAGAAAAAAGTTGCGCGCAGAATGCAACAGTTAAATATTTAAAGAACCTAAAGAAAATTATCACATTGGCACTTACAAATAAATGGATGACGGATAATCCATTCTCCGGAATCAGGTTCAAACAAACCCAATCTAATCGGGAGTTTCTCAGCGAGGAGGAACTACATATTATTATGGAAAAGAAATTTAATATACCTCGTTTAGAAATAGTACGCGACATTTTTGTTTTTTGTTGCCTGTCCGGATTAGCATTCACGGATATAAAACATTTACGTCCCGAGCATATTACAAAAGATCCTAATGGAGAAAATTGGATTCGAAAACCTCGTGAAAAGACAAATAACATGTGTCACATACCGCTGCTTGACATTCCCGCATTAATAGCTGAAAAATACAAGAACAATCCGATCTGTGTACAAAAAAACATGGTGCTTCCTGTACCTTGTAATCAACGGATGAACAGTTATTTGAAAGAAATTGCCGATATGTGTGGAATTACTAAAAAGTTAACGACCCATACAGCCCGCCATACATTTGCATGCATAGCTCTAGCAAATAAAGTGTCAATGGAAACAATCGCTAGAATGTTAGGACACTCAGACATACGAACTACGAAAATTTATGCAAAAGTTTTAGACACTACTGTTTCCAAAGAAATGGAAGTAATGAAGCATAAATTTGCCATATAACTTTCGAACAAAGGGGATGTCGTTTTTTGATACTGCTGAAAAAGCGACCTCTTTTTTTTCCTTGTTTCTTTGAAGTATCATAAAAATCTTGGGAACTCAGACTGACGGACAAATTCAGTTATATTTCCCAAGATTTTTAGAGTTGATTTGCAGTTTTCTCTCTAATTTAATCGATTTTCCTCAAATATAGCCCACTTTTTGGCTACTTTGCAGCCTTAAGTGTCATTATTCGCTTGAGATTGACATAGAATACGGCCACGGCGGTCTGTATCTCAAGGCTTTCCATGCCAAAAGATATCGTCGTTTTTAATCCATGTCTATTCTTTAGTTCAGAGTTCTTGCTCTCTATGCGTTTGCGGATGCTTATATCGCGTTTGAACTCGTCCGTCTTCTGGAATTCTTTCTGCTTTGCATGCTCTTCCGATAGAATCCTTATCATATAGGTTTTGCTCTCAGCCCCGTCCTTATAACAACCCTCCTTCAATGGACAATGTTTGCATTTCTCTATGTCGAAACGATATTCATAACCTCCATTGCACTTCTTTTTTGCATTATACTTTATCAATCTCTTTTTTACCGATATTTCTCCTGCCGGACATGTTACACAGTCCGCGTCTTTGTTATATATGAAGCCATCATTCTTATCGCGGAATCCATTCACAGTAGGATTCAAAGGAGCGACCAGCTTTATGTTCTTCTCTTTGCATGCGCTTATGTTGTCTTTGGAACTGTAGGCTGTATCTGCGATAACACACTCTATATCTTTTACTCCGTTTTCCTCTGTTTTTTCTATCAGTCCTGATAATTGCGAACCATCATCTTTATCGCCCGAGGTGACAGTTGTGGCGGTGATAAAACCATTCTCAGTCTCGGCTATGTGTACCTTGTATCCGGTGAAAGGCTTACTCCTGTCCTTGTGCCCGGAGCGGGCGTTGGGATCGCGACATACCATAGCACGAGTTTCTATATCTTCCAGGGCTTCCTGAAGATAATTCATGCCTTCTTCTATTCCTGGCGTTATAATCCTGTCTGATTTTGAGATGGCATTCAAAAGGCGTTCCGCATAGTCTATCATCTCATCTGCATTCTTGGAGACAACAGCTGCTGGGAGCAACTTATATAACTCCATATCTGTTGCCCTTATTACCTGTAGCAAAGCACCACTACGGTGCTTGATGGCTTCTGCAGGAGTGTATCTTCTGAAGACAGATAATGTATGAGTGGAGTCTACAAGTATCTTCTTTGAGACTATCAAACCCAAAGCCTTGGCTTTATCCAGACTGGAGCGCAACAGTAAATCCATTAGGTTAATGTCTCTAATTCTCTGGCGACGAAATACAGTCAACAGAGATGGATCAATGACATCATCCTCTGGGCGCAATCCAAGGAAATACTTATATGCCATATCCGTGCGAGAACGTGCTATTAGGTCTCTGTCTGAGACAGGGTGCATGGTCTTCAACAATAAGTATTTAAAAAGGATAATAGGGTCTATGGCCTCGCGACCCATATTCTTGCTATAGTTCTTAACCAATTCCTTACGGATCGATGCAAAATCTATCAGTTCATTTAGCTGACGATATTTGCTGTCTTGAGGAATTAATATATCATAAAGCGAATTATAGTCGCTAAACTTGATTCCTGTCTGTGGATTTAACATGGAATTATCATTGATTTGCTGTATAAATATATTGAAAAATCAATGATATACACAAGTAAAATAATGCCGGATTATAGAAAAATGAAGGATGCTTGATTCTTGTGAATGCAAACATCCTCCACTTGTTAAAGATGTGATTCAAGTCATATGGCTACTTTTTCAGCAGCATCAAACCACGACGCCCATTGGTTTACAGTGCCTTGCGACGGCATCCCGTGGATTGGAATAGCCAAGCGCGGAGGCAACGTCCGAGGCGCAAAACCATATTTTCCCGTCAATATCCAGTGTCCGGATGCGCCCAAACTCGGGATGTTCAAATACTGATATTTTATTCATGACTGTCTGATTTATAAGTTTCTTCTATTGCTTTGAATATCTCGTAGACTACCTGGGGGACGATGGCGTTTCCGTATCCTTTGATGGACTTTTCTCTTCACTGAGAAAAGGTAATACCGTCCAACTTGGCGGAAAACCCATCATTTCGGCTACAAACAGGGGGTTGAGTTGGAAACTCTTTCCAGTCCGAGCGAAGAAATCGGGAAGGCTGTTCTTTTCCGGTATCCGGCCTCTCTTCTCGAGGCTCTCCAGGCTTGCCGCACCCTTCCAATCCCTATACTCCAGATATGGCCTTTCTGATTGATCTTCCGTATCTTCCCTTTCGATGTCACAATAATCCTGTCGTTTTTCCCCATTACAGCCCCCACGCCGGCATCGCTGGCTACCGGAGTGGGCAGCAGCATCCCGTAAAAGTCCAGAAAGTCGCTCAGGCCGTTGGGCTTCTTCTCCCCGTTGAGCTGGCTGTGCAGGGATGGCGCATGGGCCTGCTTCCATTTGTGGACTCTCTCCGGATGGTGTATTTCCGTGGCCAGCGGAGTAGGAAGAAGCATCGCATGGATGATCTCCGGCAGTCCCTGCTGGCTGCTGTTCGGTCCCCTCAGCTTGTAATTCTGGGCTGTCACGGTGGGCAATAAACCAAATCCGGTCCCTCCTGTGGGGCGCACCGACGGCGCAAGCCGGTATAAGTACCGGCTGGACGGAATATCC
>DXOJ01000017.1 GCA_019412865.1 Bacteroides sp.
GATTTGCAGCGAAGGTAGAGATTTTATTATTGAGCCTTTTTTTGAGTGCTTACTAGAGAATTTATTTTTTTAGCGATTCTTTTTCTTTTTCCTGCAAACGTTCCAGCAATTCGGTTGCTGACACATAGATAACTTTTCCATCCGGTGTCCCCTGACTAAGGAGTGTGCCGTTGCGAGCATTTTTTTCCAGCAACCGCTTTTCTGCTAATTGAAGGCCGCGCCGTAATTTATCGCTCAATTCTTGCATTTCATTATTTGACATAATTCTTGATGCATTTAAAAAGTTCAAGTTCATATATCCGGTCCTCGCCGTTTTGGTAACCTTCGGCTACAATCACTCGAGGAGAAATACTGTTATCGGCTAACAGCCAGTAGTCTACACGCGGCATATATATCTGAAACAGATTATTAATACCTGCCTGATAGCGGCGGTAGATGACGCCCATCGGTACATTATGTCCCCCTTCATTGACCCGTTGTAATACACGGTTGACGGCAAGTTCCGGAGAATTCAGCCAAAAATAAATCAAGCTGATTTTATATCCGGTATTATGGGCTCTTTGAATGAGCCGGGTATATGAACGGGTTGCTAATGTCGTTTCAATAGAGAAACTTACTTTAGAAGCTAATAGTTCATCAATACGTTTCAACATCAGACGACCGGCTTCTATAGACATACTTTCTGGATTGAAAGGTGATAAGCCTTTGGCAATTTCATCCGCATTGACAAACTCTTTGCATAATAGAATTTCAGGTAGTACAGTGTAGGAAGCCGTAGTTTTACCAGCTCCGTTACATCCACTTATAATGTACAACTGCCTTGTTTCATCCATTCTTTTCTAAATACCTGTTTTAAATGATGTTGCAAATATACAAATACTTTTATTTCGCCTGTAGCCGATACCCTCTTTTTATTATTTATTATTTCTTTTCCAGTTCTTGCAACGAATCCATTTTCTTCTTTTCGAGGAACTCATAGATACCGCAAAGATGTTCCGTCACCTTTTGATTACCGAACTCATACACCTTGGTAACCAGCCCGTCGAGGAAGTCACGGTCGTGTGAAACGACGATCAGCGTACCATCAAAATCCAGCAATGCCTGTTTCAGAATATCTTTCGTTTTCATGTCCAGATGATTCGTCGGCTCATCCAAAATCAGGAGGTTGACAGGTTCCAGCAATAATTTAATCATAGCCAGACGGGTACGCTCTCCACCCGAAAGCACTTTGACCTTTTTCATCGATTCCTCGGGACCGCCAAACATAAACGCCCCCAGCAAATCACGAATCTTGTTCCGGATATCCCCTTTGGCTACATCGTCAATCGTTTGGAAAACCGTCAGGTTTTCATCCATCAGCGAAGCCTGATTTTGAGCGAAATATCCGATTTGCACATTATGTCCGAGAGTCAATGTACCGTCATGCTCAATCTCCTTCATGATACACTTCACGAGCGTAGACTTACCTTCACCGTTCTTACCAACGAAAGCTACCTTATCACCACGCTCAATCGTCAGATTTGCATTGCGGAATACCACTTTGTCTCCGTATGTCTTTCCAACACCCTCCATGATGACCGGGTAACTGCCCGAACGGGGCGAAGGCGGGAATTTCAGTCGCAATGCAGAAGTATCCTCCTCGTCCACTTCGAGCAATTCCAGCTTTTCCAGCATTTTGACGCGGCTCTGCACCTGCAACGTCTTTGAATAAGTCCCTTTGAACCGTTCGATAAACTCCTTCGTTTCAGCAATAAACTTCTGCTGCTCGTCATAAGCCTTCTGTTGCTGTTCGCGGCGATCCTTGCGCAGCTGCAAATATTGCGAGTAATTTACCTTGTAATCATAGATACGTCCCATCGTCACTTCGATGGTGCGTGTTGTAATATTATCCACGAATTTACGGTCGTGACTAATTACAATGACCGCTTTTCCATTATTAATAAGAAAATCCTCCAGCCATTGAATAGATTCGATATCCAGATGATTCGTCGGCTCATCGAGCAAGAGCACATCCGGTTTCTGCAACAGCAATTTGGCGAGTTCGATACGCATTCGCCATCCACCGCTGAAATCACTCGGCTGGCGTTGGAAATCTCCTCGGGCGAATCCTAATCCAAGCAATGCCTTTTCCACATCCTCTTCATAATTAGTAGCATCGATTGAATAAAACTTCTCGCTCAAACTGGACACTTCCTCGATCAGCGCCATGTAACTGTCGCTCTCGTAGTCCGTCCGTGTTTCAAGCTCCTTGTTCAACTTTTCGATCTGCGCTTCCATCTCATGAAGATGTGAAAAAGCCTGTGCCGTTTCGTCAAACACTGTTCTTCCGTCTTCCGTCATCAGATGTTGAGGCAGGTATGCTACTACGCAATCTTTGGGTGCGGAAACTTTTCCACGTGTCGGTTGCCGTGCGCCTGCCAAAATCTTCAGCAGCGTACTTTTCCCAGCCCCGTTTTTGCCCATCAGAGCGATGCGGTCTTTTTCATTAATAACGAAAGAAATATCACTAAATAAAGCAGTGCCGCCAAACTCTACGGCTAGTCCGTCAACAGAAATCATACTATTCTTTTAAATTGAGGCGCAAAGATAGCGAAATATATGAATATTTTTTATACCTTGCGGGCTGAAAAGGAAGATAGCTCTAAAAAAACAGATAAAAAAACAATATATAAGCGATATGGAAAGCGAACAAATGAATGAATTCAGACCTTTAATTTTGGTAGCTGAAGACGATGACAGCAGCTTTAAATTAATCAAGGCTATCATAGGCAAAAAGTGTGATATCGAGTGGGCTAAAAATGGCCAGGAAATGGTGGAGTTGTTTCAGCAACACCAGCAAAGAGCCAAAGCAATGCTGATGGATATTAAGATGCCGGTGATGAACGGATTGGAAGCAACGAAGATAATTCGTGAATCTAACACAGAAATTCCTATTATCATGCAGACGGCTTATGCTTTTAGCTCGGATAAGGAAAATGCAATGAATGCAGGAGTAACTGAAGTATTGGTGAAACCTATCACCTTGGGTATTCTCCGCACTACGTTGAGTAAATATTTACCCGATTTGCAGTGGTAAGATTGATTCTTACGAGATTTTTTTAATTTACCAAAAAAGTGCTTAAGCGTTAAAGACGTAAAAGCATGGAAAAGAAGTATGATTGGGTAGGAAAATGGTATTACTCTAACTTCATCTAATGCATTTGGATAAAATAAAATAGGCGAACCTCACGGTTGGCCTATTTTTGTTCGTCTTTGTTAATTTGTTAGAGTACAGAAACGACTCTATGTAAAGTCTCTCCTTTGAGAGATTTTAAGTTCATTATTTGTTTCCGCCAGCCCACCATACGGCCTCGCTATATACGTACTGTCCATCACCGAAAGCAGCTTTCACTTCAGGATTTGCCAATACATCGTCTGCTCCATAACCGAAGCGCAATGGGAATTTACTGCTGTTCTGCGGGTTTTTCAGTACAATGAAGTTTTCTCCTGCACCTTTCAGACGGCGGTAGTCATTATAGGCTTCCAGTGATTCGCCGGATGCGCCGAAGAAAGCAAGATACTTCTGTATCATTGTCTCTTGCAGAGGATTAGCATTGAACAAAGGTTCCACTTTATCCGTGAAATAGGCTTCTGCCACATCTGCACCCAAATCGCTGTCACCATCATATATCCAAGTGTCTGCGGCATCTATAATTGAATTTTCCAGATTCTCGAATCCGGCAGTGATTGCATTTTTCAAAGCAGTCTTAGCTTCGTCCAGTCTGTCTCCCAAACGGCACAATGCTTCTGCTTCAAGGAATTTCACTTCGTGATAGCTGATTAAAAGAGTAGGAGCCGACATAGCCCATGATATCATCGACATACCATAATTATTCTGCAACTCTTGCGGAGTTCCGTTAGGAGCCGCTTTGATGCCTGCGATGTCCGTAGCTTGCGTAGCTCCGTATCCATAAGTGATATATCCGGTAGGATCAGGTTCCAGGAATGCTTGCGGTGCTCTGGGGTCATTGCGCTCAACGAACTTTTCAATCAAACTTGCACTAGCTGCTAAACTGTTGCGGCTGTAGCTGAAGGACCAAAGCGGATTCAATTGCGAATCAGCATCGTAAACGGCCAACTTACATTCTTCACTTGCGTTGGCAAATGATTTGCTCACATAAGTAAGAATATTCTGAAGATCTGTAGTCTTGTTGGCACTTTTATTGAGCAGACGCATTGTATAACGTGCTTTTAACGCATAGGCCGTTTTAAGCCACATACTTGCCTGTGTACTGGTGTTTGAACCATAGATCAAGTCTTTAGAACCGACTGCACCGGATAAGCCCGTATCTTTGGCAGTACCGTTATTCAGTAGAGTGATGGCATCATCCAGGTTCTGCATTACTTCCTGATAGATACTTTCCTGTGTATCCATTTTAGGTTGCATATACATCGGTGTACCGTCCGGATTGAGGATACCTGTCTGGCTATACGGTGTGTTTCCAAACACATCGGCTGCCACAGCTCCATTGTAGGCGAGCAGGATTTTAGCAATCGCTTCCGTCACTACGTTTCCTTTTTCCGAAGGATCTTCTTCGCACTTCTTGATAATGATTTTAGCATTCTTGATATTTGAGTACACGTTGATCCATGCATTGTTGTAGGTAGTAGCCGTTGTGGGCTCTCCGCTGCGTACTTCCGCGCGGTAAAGCTGGTTGGATATACCCGTTTCATGTTCTATGTAAACAGAAGAATAGAGCGAGAAATCCCCTCCTACAGTGCTGAATGCAGTACTTACGCCTAAGTCCGTAATTAAGAACTTAGCGGGCGCATCCAACGGATTGTTAGGGTTTTCATTGATTTTATCCATTGCGTCTTCCGTACAAGCAGAAGCAATGGCAGCAGTCAAGAAAGAAACTGCTAGCAATTTTCCTATTGATTTATATTTTTTCATTGTCTTGCAGATTAAAATTTAAT
>DXOJ01000170.1 GCA_019412865.1 Bacteroides sp.
AAGTCTGGGCTTTGCGCATAAAAAAAGGCTGTGTCAGCGTTTTGACACAACCTCACTTTTTATATAAAATCACTTCTGTGGAAGTATTTCAATCCAGTAATCATCCGGGTCATTAATGAAATAAAGCCCCATGGCAGTGTTCTCAAAACATACACAATTCATTTCTTTGTGATAGGCCCTGATTGCATCGTAATCACCGGCTACACGAAAACATAGGTGACTTTCGTTTTCCCCCAGTTCGTATGGAGCAGTATGATCTTTGAGCCATGTCAATTCCAATAGGAAACCAGTTTCATTATCTGTCAGGTAAACCAGTGTGAATGAACCGTCGGATGCTTCTTTCCGATGATGTTCTTTTAAGCCGAGTGCTTTCTCATAAAAAGCGATACTCCGCTCCAGGTTTGTAACGTTGATATTAAAATGGTCAAATTTACTTTTTATTTCCATTGTTGCAATTTTCCTTATTTTTTCATTAAGAGTTTCACAATTTCTCCAACATAGGTACGGGGTTGTCCGGCTTGCGGAGTTGTCTGTGAAGGCATTTTTTTACATTCGATAACAGCTGAAGGAGTTGTCTGGTTCGGGGCATACAATTTCAGTGTATAGCTGTCTGCCTTTTCTATTGCCTCATAAGGTTGGTCGGGTGAAAGTGTGCAATATGCAACAGCTTTTCCTGATTGATAACCTAATGCACCACCTGCATTTGCAGTCATATTGGTCATGTTGAACTCATCTTTTCCAATACTGATTACTAATTTACCACTTCCCATTAAGGCATATACTTCGCCCGGAATTTGTTTCAAATCAATTTCTGTATAACCCGGCATATCTGTGGAAGCTTTGCCTACTGGAGTAGCAGGAGTGAGAGTCGCAGCAGGAACTGTAGTTTGAACGGGTTCGGCGGTCGTCACTTTAATATCAGTCTTTTTATCTGTGCCACCAATGATAATCGGGCCTGCGGCTGCAACGATTGATGGAGTTTGTTGCTCTTCTTCTTTCTTCTTTTTCTCTGTCTTCGGACGAGTATCAGGTGCTCCGAAAGCTACTGCTACATCCATAAACATATCATCTGCGAAGTCTACAGTTTTTCTACGCCATTTAGCCAGGCCGCGCACTAATTTGGTCTTTGCTTTATTGAGCGCATATTTATCAGTAATCCATTCTTCCGCTTTGTATTTCTCTGTTTCGCGATAAGTGAAACGGATTTTCTCAAGCTCTACTAGGCAGTTGCCGGGTTTACAGGTAACGGTAATCTGATAGTTGACCAGTGTACGGTCTAATGACAGAGCACTGGAACTGAAAACAATCCATTCTTCTCCAACACCGGCAATTGTTCCCTTTGCTTCGTCCGAGAAAACAATGCGGCTATCAATATTTTTATTTTCTTTCAGACGTTCGTCCATCCACTTTGTCATTGTGTCGTAGATTTGTGCCTGACTCATTCCGGGAATCTGGAACTCTTTGGAAAATACTACTTTACCATCTACTTCAGGAACAGCTCCTACAAGGTACCTGGTGTCATCTTTCTTCTCTTTTGCAGAATCTGCCTTCATCGCCATCGGCAATGCAAGGAACAGGGTAAGAAACAGAATCGTAAATTTATTCATAATTATCATGTGTTTATTTGGTAATCTCAAAACTTTCGCCCCGATGGGTGATGCTGATAAAACGGCATCCGGCATTTTCAGCAAAACTACGAAGCGCATTTCCCCCCTCATAATCTTCACTGAAGTGCATGGGCACAAATATAGTAGTTTTTATTTGTTCGATGAACTGTTTTGCCCCTTTCATGTAATCTTTTCCCATTCTCCGATCCACCGGGAATAGTACTAAATCGATGTTTGGCGCTTTTTCTTTTAAATATTTAACTTCTGCAAGGAAATCACCATTGGCTTTTCGGATCTCTTCTTCAGTAGATTCCTCACTCCAATGCCAGTTGTTCAAGTCGCCGGCATGGAAAATACTCCAATCTTGCAGGTGAAGCAGGAACGAACTGCCGACATCCGTTGAGCCGAAAGCATCGATACGAATTGTCTCGTCTTCGTAGGTTTCTCCTTTTTTAATATAGAAAGCATCTTCGGCTTTGGCACGATGGGATTTCAAGATATCTTTGGAGAAAATATATTGAATGTCGGGGCGTTGTTCTTTCCAGGTCAATATCTCACGGTTAAAGTGGTCGGGATGGAAATGGGTGGCCAATACATATAGTTTACCCGGCCTTTGCAGGAGATAATCATGTACGATTCCCCGGTTATGTTCCGTTTCGGAAGAATCTTTGTAGTAATCGATGATAACGGTTACACCTTCCATTTCGATGGCGAAACCGCTGTGATAAATATAATCCAGTGTCATAAGCTGACTATTTTATAATTGC
This sequence comes from Bacteroides sp., assembly GCA_019412865.1. GTDB lineage: Bacteria > Bacteroidota > Bacteroidia > Bacteroidales > Bacteroidaceae > Bacteroides. The sequence continues at coordinate 2,375 of DXOJ01000170.1, forward strand.
AATATTACGTATTCTAGTTGGAGTTGCCAAGAAAAATCGACGAAATCAAGGAGCAAGACGACTGATTTTCCATTCCCCGTCCGGTTGCAGGGTATATAGAAAACGGTCATGCAGACGGTTGGGGCGTCCTTGCCAGAATTCAATCCTTGTAGGGGTAACGGCATATCCGCCCCAATTATCGGGCCTCTCCACTTCTTTTCCGATCCACCGGGCTGCCTCCCTGACAAAAGACCGTATTAATTGCATTCGGCTTGTTATAGGTTGACTTTGGGGAGAAATTCGTGCACCGACCCGACTTTTATAAGGACGTTTCCGGAAATATTCATCCGATTCTTCCGGAGGAACTTTCGTCGCTATTCCCTCTATATGTATTTGTCTTTCGAGGGCGTGCCACACAAAAGAGAGGGAGATATACGGATTTTGTGCCAATTGCCTGCCTTTACGGCTTTCATAATTGGTATAGAAGACAAATTTTCCATCATGGAGCCCTTTTAATAATACGGTACGCGTGGACGGTCTCCCTTCAGGGGATACGGTTCCTATAATGACAGCAGTTGGTTCATCCACCTCTGCGTCAATTGCTTCTTGCAGCCAACGACTGAAAAGCGAAAGCGGGTCGCCCGGAAGTTCATTTTCCCGCAACCCGCCTTTCGTATATTCCTGTCGGATATCTGCTATGTTTAATTTCGCCATAAGATTATCTGGCAGTTTTAGTTCTTAATTTCTAATGATGGAATCACATAGGTACTTCTATTAATAGAATATGTGAATCTTTCAGTGTCTCCAGTTCGAAACTGTTGGTATCGTAAACACCCATACCATCGCGGCGTTTCAATACTTCGCCGTCTACTACAATTTCTCCCTCAATGAGGAAAATATAGACGCCTGCATGACTTTGATGCATATGATAACCCAGTTTCTTTCCGGCTTCAACTTTACCGATTGAGAACCAGGTGTCTTGCAAAAGGGAAGCAGGTGTACTGCCGTCAGGAGATACGATGACTGCCAGTTCATTCGGACGTTCCAACTCTGTGATACTGAAATCCTGATAAACGGGACGGGTGTTCCGTTCTCTTGGCATAATCCAGATTTGCAGGAATTCTACCGGTTCTACAGGGCTGGCATTCACTTCACTGTGGAAGATTCCCGTTCCGGCACTCATTGTCTGAATTTCTCCAACAGTAATGATGCGGCTGTTCTTCTTGCTGTCTCCATGTTGCAGATGTCCTTTCAGAGGGATGGAGATAATTTCCATATTCTTATGCGGGTGAGTCTGAAAACCTTCTCCGGGTGCAACTTTGTCATCATTCAATACACGAAGGGCACCAAAGTTGATACGATTGGAGTCGAAGTATTCGTCAAAACTAAAAGTATGGTAACTATCCAACCAATCGTACTGGGAATGTCCTCTTGTATCTGCTTTATGT
>DXOJ01000171.1 GCA_019412865.1 Bacteroides sp.
AAAACGTGCAATGATTAAAGAGAATTTCATTAAACTATACGAAAATAGTTTTCGTGAAAATTGGGATCTACCTTGTTACACCGATTATGGAGAAGATACCCAATATACTTATGGGGAGGTAGCTGAAAAAATCGCCCGTTTACATCTGTTATTCAAACACTGTAGCCTCCGCAGAGGGGATAAGATTTCAGTTATCGGCAAAAATAATGCTCACTGGTGCATCGCCTATATGGCAACTATCACGTATGGAGCAATCATTGTCCCCATCCTTCAAGACTTTACGCCCAACGATGTTCATCATATCGTCAATCATTCCGAATCTATATTTCTGTTCACCAGTGACAGCATCTGGGACAATCTGGAAGAGGAAAAACTAACGGGACTGCGAGGCGTATTCTCACTGACCGATTTCCGGTGTCTTTATCAACGTGACGGAGAAACCATACAGAAGTTTCTGAAAAACACCGATAAAGAAATGCATTCTTTGTATCCGAAAGGATTTGCCCGTGAAGATGTTCAATATACCACTTTATCCAATGACAAAGTGATGCTATTAAACTATACTTCCGGAACCACCGGTTTCAGTAAAGGAGTGATGCTGACAGGGAACAATCTGGCAGGAAATGTTACCTTCGGTATCCGCACCGAACTTCTTAAAAAGGGAGACAAGGTACTCTCTTTCCTCCCACTCGCTCATGCATACGGCTGTGCGTTCGACTTTCTGACAGCAACTGCTGTCGGCACCCATGTCACTTTGCTTGGAAAAACTCCTTCTCCCAAGATTATAATGAAGGCTTTTGAGGAAGTGAAACCCAACCTTATTATTACTGTCCCGCTAGTGATCGAAAAGATATATAAGAATATCATCCAACCACTCATTAATAAAAAAGGCATGAAGTGGGCACTCAATATTCCGCTGCTCGACACACAGATCTACAACCAGATACGCAAAAGACTGATTGATGCACTGGGAGGCCGGTTTAAGGAAATCATTATCGGTGGCGCCGCTATGGATAAAGAAGTAGAAGAATTCTTCTACAAAATTAAATTCCCTTTTACTATCGGTTACGGTATGACGGAATGTGGACCACTAATCAGCTATGCCCCTTGGGATGAATTTGTACAAGGCTCTTCCGGAAAGATTCTGGATATAATGGAAGCACGTATCTATAAGGAAAACCCTGAAGCAGAAACCGGAGAAATCCAAGTCCGGGGAGAAAACGTGATGGTAGGATATTACAAGAACCAGGAAGCAACAGAGGAAGTGTTCACACAAGACGGCTGGCTACGTACGGGTGACCTCGGTAGCATGGACAACAGCGGGAATATTTTCATCCGGGGACGGCTCAAGACCATGATCTTAAGTTCAAACGGACAGAACATCTTCCCCGAAGAGTTGGAAACAAAACTGAATAACCTACCTTTCATTCTTGAAAGTCTCGTTATCGAACGCAACAAAAAATTAGTAGCACTCGTTTATGCCGATTATGAAGCGTTGGATTCTCTCGGATTAAACAATCCGGATAACCTGAAAACAATCATGGATGAAAATCTTAAGAATCTGAACAGCAATGTAGCCGCTTATGAAAAAATCAGCAGAATCCAACTTTATCCTACGGAATTTGAAAAAACTCCCAAAAGAAGCATAAAAAGATACCTATATAACAGTATTGCTGTCGATTAGCATGTTTTTAAACATACGAAAGTGGGGAAAAAGTGGCTAGTTACAAAAAAATATATAAAAAAAGTTGGTGTTTCGAGAACAACATATTGAAAAAGTACATACCTTTGCAGCGTTTTAATAAAGCAATTGATTGTATTACGTTTTTAAAAAGCAAAGAAAATGAAAAAATTAGTTTTGATGGCCGTAGCTATCGTAGCAGTATCATTCGCATCTTGTGGTAACAAAGCAGCTGACGCAGCAAAAGCAACTGCAGATTCTATCCGTATCGCTGACTCAATCGCAGCAGTAGAAGCAGCAGCTCTTGAAGCTGAACAAGCAGCAGCCGCAGCAGCAGATTCTTTGAATGCTGATAGCACTGCAACTGAAACTGTAGCTGAATAATTCAGAAACAGCTTAGAGAGAATTGAAAGTCTGCCATGCGAAAGCATGCACAGACTTTTTTTATGCCTTTATTTTAGCTATTCACACGTTATTTAGCGTATGAACTCTTCACAAAAGGAGCATTCAACAAATAATCCAAGCTTACTTCCACACTCTCTTCTACCGGCATACTATAGCCCTCGATTTCAGCAACGAGATAGTTAACACCTGCAGTTTTTGCATTCTTAAAGATAGCGTCAAAACCTACCATTCCACTTTGTCCGATCTCTCTATGATCCTTCACATGGAATATCTTGAAACGACCGGGATATTTATTAAAATAATCAACAGGACTGTTTTGTCCGCGAACTACCCAATAAAGGTCCATCTGGAAGAAGACATATTCAGGATTCGTATGTTCCAGCATATAATCATACATCACTTTATCTTCTACTTTCTGAAATTCATGAGCGTGATTATGATACCCAAACGACAGACCCTGTTGTTTACAACGTTTGCCTATCTCATTATAATATGCACAATACGTTTCTAAATCTTTGAGCGTCTTAGGTACATCCATCCACGGAGCTACAATATATTTCATACCGGCAGCTTTATGATCGGCAATACACTGATCCCACCATTCAAGTGATTTCGAATAGTCACCGGAGGCGAGTTCTTCTTTCGACAGTCCACGCGTGCAGTGTGAAGACAAGACTTTTAATCCTGCCGATTCGACATCTTTCTTAAATTGTTGAGGAGTCCGGTCATAAAATTTACCGTTATTATAATTGGCAGCTTCAACACCGGTATATCCCATGTTTGCCAATTTCTTCAGAAGAGCAGTATAAGTGGGGTCACACTTACCATCTTTGTTGTCTACCTTATTCAATATATCCCTGACAGAATAGAGTTGAATCGCTACTTCT
>DXOJ01000172.1 GCA_019412865.1 Bacteroides sp.
GATTTATATCTTTTTGCTTGCTTTTTATTCGATAATTAGTTTTCCTGCTTCAAAATAAGCATGTATTCTCTCCATTCGATTCAATAATTCAATCAAATGAAAGATGTCTTGATGACGATTTGCAAAGAAATGCATACGAAGATCCATGATTTTGCTATTGCGGAACTCAATATCTATATTATACCAACGCCCTATTTCTTTCATCATGTCAACCAGAGCAACATCGTCAAAATAGAAAAATCCTTCCTTCCAATATAAAAATGATTCAATATCCACCTCTTTCACAGCAAATGTTCCGTTAGAAGAAAGTTGTGCACTTTGTCCCGGCATCATTTCAACACTATGAACTCCACAAGTATCGCTAACAGCCACTTTTCCTGTAATGAGCGTAACACGAACGTCAGTAGGAGAGTAGCTACGCACATTAAATTCCGTTCCTAATACGCGAACCTGTATATTTCCAGTTTTTACAATAAAAGGATGTTCTGCATCTTTAGTAACTTTAAAATAAGCTTCACCTTCCAAAGAGACGACTCTTTCTTTTCCTTTAAAAATCGTAGGGTAAGCTAATCGGCTGTCTGAATTCAAGAAGACTTCGGTTCCTTCGGATAAAACAACTTTGAATGTCTCTCCCCTGGGAATACTTAATCTATGTATCTGTACTTTCTGCTTTCCTACTTCCTTGGTTTCTGTCTGAAGAAGAGCACGACTATAATCTATTTCTTTAGAAGACAACTGTGCAGTAGAGGAAGACGAAAGAGATTCTACCACTTCTTTTAGTGGTTTTATTTCCTTCTCATCATTCACTTGTAAAGTGACTTCTTGGGCAACATGATTGGCTTGAAACACTTGAATGATTTCCGGTTGCGACGAAATCATCATTGCACGCAAAACTAAAATTATGACAACAGCTGCCGCTACACCTGTGATACTGGCCCACAACAGCATGCGTGTATTTTTTCTTCGATTGTTTTTAGAATGTTTATTATGAAAATCTGCCATTTCATTCCGGACATCAATTGCCAGCATATTTTGTTTTTTCTGCATCTCTATCACAATTTCTGCCAAATCAGAACATGCTTGCAAGCATTCCTCATCTTCTTTCAAATTATGTAATTGATCAGCAGTTATATGAGAACGATTCTCCATAATTTCCAGGAGTTCTTCTTCCGACTTACTTATATTTATATTCTTTTCATCCATAAATAATGTATTCAATATATATATTTACGTTTTAAAGTCTATTCCGGTTACCCTCTTGCCCCAATTCTTCGCGAAGAATACGCAAAGCCTTTACTATATTCTTATGAATAGCCGCAACACTTACATTCAATTCTTCGGCCACTTCTTTATATTTCTTATTATGAATATAGCATGCTTCCAATATATGATAATTATAAGGAGTCAACTTTTCCATAGCTTTACGAATACGCAAAACACGAGAATCAGAATGTTGTGAATCGACTTCTATCATTTTATCAGTTAATTGCGAAGTGAACTCTACATATTCTTCATGGATATTTTGCTTGCGAAGATAGTCAATGCAACGTGTACGAATGATTGTATAAAGATAAGTTTTAGCCGTCGCTTCTTCTATCTTTTCATAATTACGCCACAAATACTCAAAAGCATCACTTACGATATCTCTGCATACCTCAGCGTCATTTATAAAATAATATGCAAAATATACAAACTGTGCATACCATTCATTAAACATTTTGTCAAAAGTAGCCCTGTCATCCATTTAATATCGTATTCTTCTGTTATTTCTGGCAGACAAATATACATTAAAACTTAATACGCAGTTGCATTTGTACATCTGCTTTTTTATTTCCACAGATCAAATCATTGCCCGAACCGATCTCATTCCGGTCTAAATAGACTGTTTCGCCAAACTTGGTTATGAACAACCAATGCTTATTCAGTTCATATCTGAAACGAACGGAGCAGCGAAATCCACGACCTTGGAAGGACGGTGTGTAAAACGTATAAAGCAATCCGCTTTCCGAAGCATATACACGCGAATCATAATCGTCTGTAAAAAAGTAACTGCCCTGAACGTCAGCAAACAGCCTGGCCCAAGGCAGTTGGGAGGATATCATTTGTGTAACCTGATATCCTATATTAGCAGCTCTGTCCTGAGAATGAAAATGATTATAATCTAAAGTTGTACGACTGCTTAACACATCTCCTAAAGAATAGTTCAAACGGTAGCGAAGTTGATGGTGAAAAATAGGAAGTGTTAGTGTTCCTTTACTACCTGTCCAATCCCTTTCTTTGCGTTTATAGCGGTACTTCAGATACATGGATAGATGGCTGCGTGGAGTGAAAGTGGCTTGAAGCAATCCGTCTGTTCCGCGAGAGGGTTTATTTACTCTGTATTTTTTCCACGGAAAAGAAAATAAATCGAATGAGGCGAAAAATTTCCAATAGGCAAAAGGAGAAGTCTCCATGCCGATATAATATCCCTGTTCATTTTGTGTCGTACTTCCTTCACCGAAAGAATGGGCGAACATAGCCCAATAGTTATAAGAATAAAACCGGTGTATCAACATGATTTGAGTGTTTTGAACCGGTGAATACTGCAAACGGTTCAAAGAGGCCCAACCTTGTTTTCCGATGGCCGTCTCTCCTTGAAAAGAAAAACGATGCCAGCGATAAGCATAATCAATCCCTAGATTATAGAAGTTGTTTCCATGAAGATTGTATTTGGAATAGCCTGTTAATTCCGGTTCGTATGGTCGGTTGAAAAGGTAGTAAATACCGGTGATACCCAGTCGGATACGGTTGTGTTGATAACTCACGTGTCCACCTGTTAATTGCATGGTGAATAGGTTCTTTTTATCCGCTTCTTTTTGACTTCGGTGCAGTCCGGTTTTATAGATAGAGGTGATTTCTCCGTCAGTGATTACTCCATCTAATGAACGGTGTGAATAGAAACCGGAAAGATCCCAATCTTTAGATAAAGCAACAGTGGCGGCCACTCCCCAAAAATAATTGTATTCATCGCTGGAAGAGTGTTTCTTTATTCCGCCACTGCGATTGTTGAAAGAAGAGGCATAAATTGTTTTTCCCATCAGATAATCAGTGCTAATCACTAATCCTTGTCCGAAACTAAGCCGATAGTTACCAATAGCTAATGCTTTTAATCGTCCACAATCTTTTAATAACAGATAAAAGGAATAATAATCATAGCCGTAGCGATTGTGTAAAGCTCCAAAAGGTTCTCCAGCATCTTTTTCAGCAACGACTCCTGCATAGAGTCGGTCACTGTATCGGAAACTGTATTTCACAGAGTTATAAACAGAAGGTCCTAAATAGGTATGTTCATAACCTTTTCGCCTATAAAATGGTATATCAAAGCGAGTTAACAGCTCATTTTTTCCATATTTCGCTGCGCTTTTCAACAGACTTTTCCACCGAAAAGCAGGTTCATTGTTAATAGCTTTTATACAGACAAAAGGTAGTAAATACTGGATTGTTTGCCTATCCATCTCTTCTACCAGTTGAAGTTCATAGATGGTTTTCATCTGTCCGTGTATATAGATGTAGGCCAGCAAATGTTCAATCTGAATATCACTAAGGAAAGGAAACTGTTCGAGTTGTTCACGGGTAGCAACATTCAAATTAACTGGTTCCTGCATACGATTGGAAAGTTCTTCCAATTCATTTTCCCAATTAGGAGTATTAACAGAGTTATCAGTTCCGTTATTAACGGATAAATCTTCAAGAACATCTTCTAAAAGACTTTCAGAAAGGTTTTGAGCACTACAAGCAGGAATTATTAACAGGCTGTTTATAATACTTATCAACCGTAAAAGTTGAATAGTTTTCATCAATAAAATGGTTTATTCTTCCTGCTTTTTAACAGATAAGGCCGCAAAGATACTTTAAATAGGTTAACATCGAAGAGAAATGTCTGAATAATAAAATTTTAATTCTATTTTTGTATCGTGAAAAGAAGGCTTAACATAGTAGTAATGACGCTGTTTGCTATTGTTTGTTGTTCGTTGCGCCTGCAAGCTCAAGATAAACAAAGCATCAATGGATATTTGGTTCCGATGTGTATCTACAATGGAGATACCATTCCATGTGTCCAGTTAAGAACTGTGTATATTTTCCGTCCGTTGAAATTCAAAAATGAAAAGGAACGCCAGGAATATTACCGACTGATCCGCAATGTGAAAAAGGTATATCCTATCTCCAGAGAAATTAACCAGGCCATCATTGAAACTTACGAATATCTTCAGACTTTACCCAATGAGAAAGCCCGCCAAAAACATATCAAACGGGTTGAAAAAGGATTGAAAGATCAATATACTCCCCGAATGAAAAAACTCTCGTTTGCACAGGGAAAACTGTTGATTAAATTAATAGACCGCCAAAGCAATTCTACCAGTTATGAACTGGTAAAAGCATTTATGGGACCTTTCAAAGCGGGATTCTATCAGACTTTTGCTGCATTGTTCGGAGCCAGTTTAAAAAAAGAATATGATCCGCAAGGTGAAGACAAACTAACGGAACGTGTAGTGTTGATGGTGGAGAACGGACAGATCTAAAATCAATCAGCTTATAAGTTTATAAACTTTATAAACTAATTGATCACTACTCAACCATACTAGTTATCATTTCAAGAATTAACAAGCTTCCTGCAAGGTATTAATTTCCGGTTTCTCAGAAGTTAATACTTGAGTTCCCAGCTATTAATATGTATCATATAGGCTGTTAATACCTGAAAACTCAAGTATTAACAGCCTGAAAACGAACTATCAACAACTATAATAATAATTACCCAACACCCATAGAATCAACATGGCTCCATATAGTTATAAACAGAACATAGTTATTGATTATGAATGAATTAACTAAGCTATTAACTCGTTATAAACAACTTATTAACCAATCCTGTATTATGACTATTAGTGTAACTTTTTGAACAAATCCCAAATCACAATACCAGTAGTTACGGAAACATTCAACGAATGTTTTGTACCATATTGAGGAATCTCTATACAGCCATCCGAATGGTTAATAACCTCCTGCTGTACCCCTTTCACTTCGTTTCCCATAACGATAGCGTACTTCTTGGTTTTATCCAGCTGGAGTTCATCAAGCATGATGCTTCCTTCCGCCTGCTCTACAGAATAAACGATATACCCTTCATTTTTGAGGTTATCAACAGCATCAACAGCGTTATTAACATACTTCCAGTCGACAGTGAACTCTGCACCCAGCGCAGTCTTATGCATTTCAGGGTGCGGTGGGGTAGCTGTTATACCACACAGATAGATACATTCAATACGGAAAGCATCCGAAGTACGGAACACAGAACCTATATTATGCAAACTACGAATATCATCCAGCACTACCACCAGAGGCAGTTTTTCAACCTGTTTAAACTCTTCGGCACTGATACGGTTCAGCTCTGTTATTTTCAGTTTACGCATACGTCTTTTCTTTTATTATGTTCTTGTCCACAAAGGTAATTCTTTTCAGTTAACAAGGTGTTGATAACGGTTTAAAACCTGTCAAAACTATCGGCAAAGATTTTGAAAAATAATTCTTGCATTATTCAAAAGAAGATATAAGAGGCCTTCATTATGAACATTCCAAAAAACTAACCCAAAACTTTCTACACAGACATAAACATATTTTTCAGCACTTATCTACCTGTTTATATCCATAAAGTTTTTAACTTTGCACTTTATCAACAGGGAGTTAATA
>DXOJ01000173.1 GCA_019412865.1 Bacteroides sp.
GAGAGTTTGGATTACTTTTTCAATTTTCAGGAAAAGATACCTGAGTAGTTACGACTATTATCCACATCTGGAAGCGCCGCAAGTAGTACAAATCAGACAGCCTTCCTGATAAACCAATGTCTCGTTGCCACAGTTCGGGCACTTCTTACCTTTGGCTTCCGTTCCATCCTGAATATACTTCTTCAATGCACGTTCTACACCGTTTTTCCAAGTGTTGATACTTTCACTGTTCAATTGCAGAGAGCCAACCAGTTTGATAACCTGTTCAATCGGCATCCGGTAGCGAAGCACGCCGGAAATCAATTTTGCATAGTTCCAGTATTCCTTGTTGAACTTCTCTGACAATCCTTCAATGGTCGTCTTATATCCGCGTTTGTTCTCGAATTGGAAGTCGTAACGTTTGGTACCGTCTTCATCCACATTTTTGATGATACGTCCGCAAGTCACGCTCTTAGGCAGCAAGATACCTTCGTCGTCATCTTGCAAACCAGTGAATATTTCATAAGGGTGTCCGTCCAATAATCCGACAAAAGCTACCCATTTTTCCTTGTTGTTCTGGAAACGGACAACGTCTGCTTCCAATATTCTCGGACGTACCTCTACAACCGTAGGCGGTTTGCAAGGAGGAAGTCCTTCTTTTTTGTCTTTATCCGATTTCGTAGAGATCAGCACTCCGGAGCGTGAACCGTCACGATATACGGTACAACCTTTGCAGCCGGATTTCCATGCCTCTACATACAGGCGGTTTACTAAATCCTCGTCCACATCGTTCGGCAGATTGATGGTTACGCTGATAGAGTGGTCTACCCATTTCTGGATTCTTCCCTGCATCTTCACCTTCATCAACCAGTCGACATCGTTAGAAGTCGCTTTGTAATAAGGAGATTTGGCAACCAGTTCGTCAATCTCTTCCTGAGTGTAACGTCTGGCCGGGTCGTATCCGTTAGCTTCCATCCAGGTAACAAATTTATGATGGAATACGATGTATTCTTCGAATGCGTCCCCTGTTTCGTCTACAAAGTCTACATGCACATTCGTATCGTTCGGGTTCACCTTTCTTCTACGTTTGTAAACAGGCAGGAATACAGGCTCGATACCCGAAGTGGTCTGCGTCATCAAACTGGTCGTTCCGGTTGGAGCAATCGTCAGGCAGGCAATGTTGCGGCGACCATATTTCTTCATGTCCTCATACAGTTTCGGGTCGGCTGCTGCCAAGCGTTGGATGAACGGATTGTTCTGTTCACGTTCGCTATTGTATATTTCGAAGGCACCGCGTTCTTTGGCCATTTCCACTGAAGAACGATAGGCACCGAGAGCTACTGTCTTGTGTACTTTTTCAGAGAATTCCGTTGCTTCTTCCGTTCCGTAGCGCAATCCTAATGCAGCAAGCATATCACCTTCTGCAGTGATCCCTACGCCGGTACGGCGACCTTGTCCGCTCTTCTTGTAGATTTTCTCCCAAAGTGCACGTTCCGCATGTTTTACTTCTTCGTTTTCCGGATCTTCGTCAATCTTGGTCATGATACGTTCGATCTTCTCTAGTTCGAGGTCGATAATATCGTCCATGATCCGTTGAGCGAGAGCCACGTGTTTTTGGAACAGGTCGAAATCAAAATAAGCATCCGGTTTGAACGGATTTACCACATAAGAATATAGATTGATAGCCAGTAAGCGGCAAGAATCGTAAGGACATAGAGGAATTTCTCCGCATGGGTTGGTAGATACCGTTCTGTAACCCAGGTCTGCATAGCAATCAGGCACAGATTCACGGATAATCGTATCCCAGAACAAAACGCCCGGTTCTGCCGATTTCCATGCATTGTGAACGATTTTCTTCCACAAGGTAGAAGCGTCGATTTCCTTGGTGAATGTAGGTTGGGCAGAGTCGATAGGATATTGCTGTACATACGGCTTTTCGTCTACGGCAGCCTGCATGAAAGCGTCGTCCAACTTGACAGAAACGTTTGCTCCGGTCACTTTACCTTCGGTCATCTTGGCATCAATGAATGCTTCCGAATCCGGATGCTTGATAGACACGCTCAACATCAATGCACCGCGACGTCCGTCTTGAGCTACTTCACGAGTGGAATTCGAATATCGTTCCATGAACGGAACAAGACCGGTAGAAGTCAACGCCGAGTTTTTAACGGGAGAACCTTTCGGACGGATGTGTGATAAGTCGTGACCTACACCACCGCGTCTTTTCATTAGTTGTACCTGTTCTTCGTCGATTTTGATAATAGCGCCATAAGAGTCGGCTGCACCGTCCACTCCGATAACGAAGCAGTTGGATAGTGAAGCAACCTGGTAGTCGTTACCGATTCCTGTCATCGGGCTACCTTGGGGGACGATGTACTTGAAGTGATCCAGTAAATCATACAGTTCTTTTGCTGTCAACGCATTCGGATACTTCGATTCTACGCGTGCCACTTCATTTGCAATTCTCCAATGCATGTCTTCCGGGGATTTTTCATAGATATTACCGAAAGAATCCTTTACTGCGTATTTGTTTACCCAAACCCTTGCAGCAAGCTCGTCGCCTTGAAAATATCGTAAAGATTCTTCATAGGCTTCGTCGTAAGAATAAATCTGTTTTTCCACGATTCAATTTGTGTTAAATCTCGTTTTTAATAAGTAATATGTAGAAGTTTACTTATCGTTAACAAATGTAGGCGCAAAGCTAAGAATGTTTTTTCATCTATCAAAATAAAAATGAATTAATTTATTAACAGGTTGCAAGTTTTCCATTTGTTTATGCTAAGTATTTGATAAACAGATAAAATTGAAATTTGTTCAAAGGTTAAAGTTTTCCAAAAAGAAAACTATTCTATTCCGCTAGTGTGGTGGAATATTTTTTTCTTTTTATATCTTTGCAGAAAAAAGATATGTTTGAAACCGTAAAGAATAGAAGAACTATCCGGAAATATCTGCCTAAAGATATAAATCCGAGTTTGTTAAATGATTTGCTTGAAACCTCTTTCCGTGCTTCTACGATGGGTGGGATGCAACTTTATAGTGTGATTGTGACTCGCGATGCGGAAATGAAGGAGAAACTTTCGCCTGCTCATTTCAATCAGCCGATGGTAAAAAATGCTCCAGTTGTACTGACTTTTTGTGCTGATTTCCGTCGTTTCAGCAAATGGTGTGAACAGCGGAAAGCAGTGCCGGGCTACGATAATTTAATGTCTTTTATGAATGCGTCTATGGATACTTTGCTTGTTGCGCAGACTTTTTGTACGCTGGCGGAAGAAGCAGGACTCGGCATTTGTTATTTGGGAACTACCACTTATAATCCTCAAATGATTATTGATACCCTCCAACTCCCCGAACTGGTATTCCCTCTTACCACAATAACGGTAGGTTATCCGGATGGTATTCCCGCACAAGTAGACCGTTTGCCTTTGGAAGCTGCCGTGCACGATGAAAAATATCACGACTATACACCGGAAGAAATAGATAAACTCTATGCCTACAAAGAATCATTGCCGGAAAACAAGCAGTTTATCGAAGAAAATAAAAAAGAAACATTGGCTCAAGTCTTTACGGACGTGCGTTACACAAAGAAAGATAACGAATTTATGTCCGAAAATCTATTGAAAGTACTTCGCCAGCAAGGATTCTTGAAATAAGTATTAAGTATTTTTCAAGTATTAAGTATAAAGTGTAACTACTCAGGTATCTTTTCCTGAAAATTGAAAAAGTAATCCAAACTCTCTT
>DXOJ01000174.1:0-8620 GCA_019412865.1 Bacteroides sp.
GATAATGAAATGTTGGCATATGAATCTCGGAAAGGTTTAGTCATTTCAGATAAAAACGGGCATATCCGGAAAAACATAAAGACTGAAATATGTCCATGCAACGCTGTCGCTTTGAGAGATGGCGGTTACTATATAGTTGGAAAAGAGAATCAGGGAGATCTGTTTACTTCAATCTGGTATTTGTCGAATGAATATGAGTTATCAAGAAAGGCAGATGGATTAAAAAGTGTGTATTCATTGGCGTTAAGTGGCAACAATAACTGGTTATATGCTTTTGGATATGACACGCGGCGTGGATTCAGCTATAAGGTGAATAAGGAACATAAGGATTTACTATATGGGCAGGAATTCTATTATATTCATGTGCCGGATCAATCTGATGGGGCAGAAACGACATCCGCAATCTGTGATAATTTTGGAAGAACGTATCTGGCAACGGCGTATGGTATTCAGATCTGTGATTATAATGGAAGAAGTGAAGCTATTCTATCCATGCCGGGAAATGTGAAACCTGTATCTGTTGCATGGGGAGGAGAAGCTATGAATGTGCTTTATGTGCTTTGTAATAATGGTTGGATTTACAAAAGAACATTAAATACGAAAGGAGCTTCTTTAGAAGGCGTAATGCCGGTTATTAGAGTTGGGGCTGGATAAGTGGTCTGCTAAATAAATTTGTTATGTAAATATAGGTTGTATGAAGAAAATTATTTTAGCATTTGATTCATTCAAAGGATCAGCAGGTTCACTGGATATTGCCCGGTACGCCCGGCAGGCTATCCGGAAAGAACTGCCTTATTGTGAGGTATTAGAATTTCCGGTAGCTGATGGTGGTGAAGGAACTACCGAGGCCATTTGTACTGCTCTGGAAGTGAATAAGATCTTCTGTGAGGTGCATGACCCGTTAATGAATCCGGTGGAAGTTTCTTATGGAATAACAAAAGATGGAGCTACTGCAATTTTAGAAATGGCATCAGCAAGCGGATTGCCTTTAGTCGCATTTCCTTTACGCAATCCGATGAATACGACTTCTTATGGGACTGGCGAAGTGATCTTGGATGCATTGAACCGCGGGTGTCGTCAATTTATTGTAGGACTTGGCGGCAGTGCAACCAATGATGCTGGCATGGGTATATTAAGTGCTTTAGGTATTCGTTTCTTTGAAAAATCGGGAGAACGATTAGAACCGAAAGGGAGTAACTTGGCTGCGATTGAGTTTATAGATGAAACCTTTGTTCATCCGGCTTTGAAAGAAGCCACTTTTACAATGGCCTGTGATGTTCATAATCCGTTCTATGGTTTGCAGGGAGCAGCCTATGTATTTGCACCCCAAAAAGGAGCTACTCCGGACCATGTTATAAGTTTGGATGAGGGGCTTCGGCATTATGCCGAGGTTATTAAGAGACAAAAACAGATGGATATTGCTTTTATTCCAGGTGCGGGAGCGGCAGGTGGTATCGGCGGAGGATTGCTTCCTTTTATACAGGCAGAGCTAAAGTCGGGCATTGATGTCATATTGGATATTCTTCATTTTCGTGAAGCATTGCAAGGCGCGGATCTTATTTTCACAGGTGAAGGGAAATTGGATGCACAAACGGGCATGGGTAAAGCGTTAGGCGGAATTTTGAAGGAAGCTCGGAAAGAAAATGTCCCTGTCATTGCTTTGGGTGGTGGGGTCGAAGCTACTGAACAACTGAATAAAATGGGATTTACTGCTGTATTATCTATTCAGCCTGCCCCTGTATCTTTGGATAAAGCTATGCAGCAGAAGTTTACGTTGGATAATGTAGAGCGTACTGTAACCCAATTGATACGTATTATAAAGCAATTCAGTCTGAATCAGAAATAAAATCAAGAGTTTCTCATGACAACAATAGGTGCTCTAATCGGATTAATGTTATCCGTATTTTTGATTATCAAAAAAATAGCTCCAGCTTATAGTTTAATAGCCGGAGCTATTGTCGGTGGTTTATTAGGTGGATTGCCTCTGGTGGAAACTGTAAAAATGATGACGGAGGGAGTAAAAGACGTGACTCCGGCCATTATTCGTATTCTTACCGCAGGAGTGTTGTCTGGCGTTCTTATTAAAACGGGAGCGGCTGCTACTTTATCCAATGCTATCATCTCTTCATTAGGCGAGAAACGAGTATTTGGAGCTTTGGCTTTAGCTACCATGTTACTTTGTGCAGTCGGTGTATTTATAGATGTCGCTGTTATAACGGTTGCTCCTGTAGCTCTTTCCATAGGTAAACGATTAGGATTGTCTCCTTCTGTATTGTTAGTAGCTATGATAGGAGGAGGAAAATGTGGAAATATCATTTCTCCCAATCCCAATACGATTATTGCAGCTGATAATTTTGGAGCAGATCTTTCATCAGTTATGTTAGCTAATCTTTTACCTGCTTTTTTAGGATTACTGTTTACGGTATTTGTGATCGTGCGCTTTATTCCTAAGCGATTGATGGTGATGCGTGAGACAAAGGAGGAAGTGCAAGATGATAGGCAACTTCCGTCACTTGCCAGTAGTCTGGTAGCTCCTATAGTAACGATTATACTTTTAGCTTTACGTCCTGTTGCAGATATTGCTATTGACCCATTGATTGCGCTGCCCATAGGTGGTCTTTGTGGATTACTTTGTATGAGGCAGTGGAAGAATCTTTTGCCTTGTATGGAGTATGGACTGCAAAAGATGTCTTCTGTTGCTATTTTATTGGTTGCTACTGGTACTATTGCCGGAATAATAAAGAACTCTACGTTAAAAGACTGGATATTAAACCTGTTGGCGCAAGCACACTTTGATGAAGTTATGATTGCTCCTGTATCAGGGGCGCTGATGTCAGCCGCCACCGCTTCTACTACCGCAGGAAGTACTCTTGCATCCGCCTCTTTTGCAGAAACCATATTAGCAGTAGGGATTTCCGCTGTATGGGGAGCTGCAATGATAAATTCCGGAGCAACTGTACTGGATCATTTGCCCCATGGCTCTTTTTTCCATGCCACTGGCGGCGTTTGTGAACTAACTTTTAAAGAACGACTAAAGTTAATACCTTATGAAACTCTTATTGGTGCAGTGTTAGCTGCTTCTACCACCTTGTTATGCTTACTTTGTTAGTTGTGGCTTATACTTCTTTTCCTATCTTTTCGAAGTCAGCTCTCGATTTACTTTGAGTCACAATATATACTCCCAGGAATACAAGTGCGATAGCAATCCCTTTCTCCCAGCCGAAACTTCCGATGCCCATCGCGATTGCCGCAATCGTAGCCACGATGGGTTGCATATAATTGTACATACTGACTACCGTAGGACGGAGCAGCCTCTGTGCAGTCATAATGCAGAGATACGCGAGGAAACTACCTCCTAATACGACATAAAGTACCTGTAGAATGGCGACAGTGGAAATAGAAGTCCATTGAATCGTAGAAATATCATAATAGGAGAACGGAATGTAACACATTGAAGCATATATGAACATCCATTTATTAATCGTTACTGCCGAATATCGTTGAGACAATCCCTTGAATACAGTCAGGTATATGGAAAAACTGATTTGCGCAACGAGACAAAGCAAGTCACCAATCAGGCTTCCATTTCCGTTGTTTCCTGCCTGGCTGCTCATAATGAGAATGAGCGCTCCCATAGCACCTATAAAAATTCCCAGTACTTTTTTATTTGTCACCGGTTCTTTTAAATAGATAGCTGCTACAACCATTGTTACAATCGGTAGAGTGGTAGTTACGATAGAAGCATCAATAGGAGAAGTCATAGAAAGCCCGAAGATGAACACTCCTTGATTGAATACTAGCGCAAACAGTGAAGCAAAGAAGATTTTCAGCATATCCTGATGGTTCACATGTTCCTGTTTGCAAAATATAGAAAGGATCCAGAAAGCGGCTGCTGCCCCTACCATGCGGAATGTAGTAACAGAAATCGGGGAAAACTCTTGAAGAGCCGACTTACCGATGGGAGACATTAATCCCCACATAACGTTTGCTGTAAGCGCAAACAAATGACCATACAGGTTCTTACTTTTGTCCATGTTGATACTATTTATTTTACCATATCTCTGATATCATTAACAATCAAATAGAGAAAACGGTTGCAAAGGTAGTCTTTTATCGTATGATTTGTTTATATTTGCCTTGATTAAACTTGAATATTATGGAACAACAAGCCAATTATATCCGTCGTATCGAGATACACGGACTATGGGAACGCTTTAATATAGGATGGGATTTGCGTCCCGATGTGAACATCCTCTCCGGCATCAACGGAGTGGGGAAGACTACCATTCTGAACCGTTCGGTGGGATACCTCGAAGAACTTTCCGGTGAAATGAAAAGTGACGAGAAGAACGGTGTGCGTCTCTTTTTCGACAATCCCCAGGCAACCTATATTCCTTATGACGTCATCCGGAGCTACGACCGTCCCCTGATTATGGGTGACTTCACAGCCCGCATGGCCGACAAGAATGTAAAGTCTGAACTGGACTGGCAGCTTTATCTCTTGCAACGCCGTTACCTCGATTATCAGGTCAACATTGGTAATAAGATGATTGAAATGCTTTCCAGTATTGATGAAGAAGAGCGTCGTAAAGCAGCTACATTATCTGTAGCCAAACGTCGTTTTCAGGATATGATTGACGAACTATTTAGCTATACACGCAAAAAGATAGACAGGAAACGGAACGATATCGCTTTCTATCAGGATGGCGAACTATTATTCCCTTATAAACTGTCGTCCGGTGAAAAGCAAATGCTGGTTATCCTACTGACCGTACTCGTGCAGGACAACAGCCATTGTGTATTGTTTATGGATGAACCGGAAGCCTCCCTTCATATAGAATGGCAGCAGAAACTGATTGCTATGATACGTGAACTGAATCCGAATGTGCAGATTATCCTGACTACCCATTCGCCTGCCGTCATTATGGAAGGCTGGCTGGATGCCGTGACAGAAGTAAGCGATATATCTACCACCGTAGGGCACAAGCTCGACAAGGATTCTTCCAACTGTAATTTGTAATTCGTAACCTGTAATAGAACAAATGGCAACTTCACTACGAGATAATCTGACTTCTTCTTATTTCAATGCCGCCCATAAGCTTTATCCGAAGAAAGCCCGCCGACGTATCATCGCTTACGTAGAAAGCTATGACGACATCGCTTTCTGGCGCACATTGCTTGAAGAGTTTGAAGACGACGAACACTATTTCCAAGTGATGCTTCCTTCGGCCACCTCCCTGGCAAAAGGAAAAAAGATGGTACTCATGAACACGCTGAATACAGCCGAATTGGGGAGAAGTCTGATTGCCTGTGTGGACAGTGACTATGATTTCCTGTTGCAGGGAGCTACCAATACCTCCCGTAAAATCAACCGGAGCAGGTATATTTTTCAGACTTATACCTATGCTATTGAAAACTATCATTGTTTTGCCGAAAGCCTTCACGAAGTATGTGTGCAGGCTACGTTGAATGACCGTTCCATTTTAGATTTCAACTTCTACCTGAAGAAGTACTCCGAAATAGTATATCCGCTTTTCCTCTGGAACGTATGGTTCTATCGCCAACGGGATACTTATACTTTCCCTATGTACGATTTCCATACTTATACTTCTTTGCGCGAGATTAATCTCCGGCATCCGGAAAAGAGCTTGGAATCCCTTCAACAACGGGTTAATCAGAAGTTGGCAGAGTTGAAAAGGAAATTTCCCCATAACATCAATCAGGTGAATGGATTGCGGACTGAATTTAAAGAGCTGGGCTTGGTGCCGGAAACTACTTACTTGTATATGCAGGGACACCATGTGATGGATAATGTGGTAATGAAACTACTGATTCCGGTCTGCACCGTGCTGCGTCGTGAACGGGAACAGGAAATCAAGCGGCTGGCCGAACACAATGAACAGTTCAGAAACGAACTGACTTGTTATCAGAACAGCCAGGTGAACGTAGAAATCATGCTCAAGAAGAATGTAGCCTACAAAAGACTCTTCCATTATGATTGGCTACGGCAGGATATCAGTGAATATTTGGAAGAAGGAAAGAATAAAGAAGAAAAGAAACAGAGATCATAAATAAAAGAAAAACTAAAAAAGAGAGAGACGATTGCTTATGAAAGAAGTAAAAGAAGTGGTTGATACAGTGAGTGTGGCATTGGCAAACGGGCAACCGGAAGAAGCAGGTAATGTGGTGATGCAAGAAGTGAATCATGCTTTGCTCTCGATGGGAGTGGATGAAGCTATGGCTGATAAGATTGATAACTTTATCATCTTATTGTTTATTATTGGAATAGCATTACTGGCCAATCTGATTTGCCGCAAGATTATTCTGCGTACCGTGGCTAAATTGGTGAGACAGACAAAAGCTACTTGGGATGATATTGTATTTAATGATAAAGTAATGGTGAACATCAGCAGGATGGTGGCGCCTATATTGATTTATATATCTATTCCTATTGCTTTTCCCGAACATGCAGACTCTGCTTTGCTTGATTTTCTTCGAAGACTTTGCATGATTTATATCCTTGCAGTCTTTCTTCGCTTCGTCAGTGCTTTGTTCACGGCTGTGTATCTGGTATATAGCGCGCGTGAGCAATATAAAGACAAACCTTTGAAAGGGCTTTTGCAGACAGCGCAAGTCATTCTCTTCTTTATAGGAGCTATCATCATTATCAGTATTTTGATAAAGCAAAGTCCGGTGGTGTTGCTGACCGGATTAGGAGCTTCTGCTGCGGTTCTGATGTTGGTTTTCAAAGATAGTATCATGGGATTTGTCTCCGGCATCCAGCTTTCCGCCAATAATATGCTGAAGGTGGGTGATTGGATCACGATGCCGAAATATGGTGCGGACGGTACGGTGATAGAAGTAACATTGAATACCGTAAAAGTACGTAACTTCGACAATACTATCACCACCATTCCTCCTTACCTGTTGATTAGTGATTCTTTCCAAAACTGGCAGGGAATGCAGGAATCCGGCGGACGTCGTGTGAAACGCTCTATCAATATAGATATGACCAGTGTGCATTTCTGTACGCCGGAGATGTTGGCAAAATACCGGAAGATACAACTGTTGAAAGACTATGTGGATGAAACGGAAAAGGTAGTGGAAGAATATAATAAGGAACATCATATCGACAACTCTGTGTTAGTGAATGGACGCCGGCAAACAAATTTGGGAGTTTTCCGTGCCTATCTGACTAACTATCTGAAGAATCTGCCTACCGTCAATCAAGACCTGACCTGTATGGTACGTCAGCTTCAGCCTACTGAAACCGGTATCCCATTGGAACTTTATTTCTTTTCTGCCAATAAAGTATGGGTTGCCTACGAAGGCATACAGGCAGATGTTTTCGATCATGTGCTTGCCATTATTCCCGAATTCGACTTGCGTGTCTTCCAAAACCCGTCGGGGGCAGACCTGCATCGGATAGGGGTAAAGATAGAAAACTAATCAAACGATAAAACGCTTATAAATTGCTATTACTATGACTACACCGTTATCCAACCAGATTATCCGTGAAATCACTCCTTTGTCAGATAAGGATTGCTTTTACATTGCGGAACGTTATAAAACGGAATTCACTTATCCTATACACAACCACTCCGAGTTTGAATTGAACTTCACCGAAAAGGCTGCCGGAGTAAGGCGGATTGTAGGAGACTCTTCCGAAGTGATAGGTGATTATGATTTGGTGTTGATAACAGGAAAAGACTTGGAGCACGTCTGGGAACAGAACGAGTGCCGTTCGAAAGAGATACGGGAGATTACGATTCAGTTTTCTTCCGATCTTTTCTTCAAGAGCTTTATCAATAAGAATCAGTTCGACTCTATCCGCCGGATGCTGGATAAAGCACAAAAAGGGCTTTGTTTCCCGATGTCCGCCATACTCAAAATATATCCGTTGCTGGATACGCTTGCTTCAGAGAAGCAAGGATTTTATGCGGTCATTAAATTTATGACGATCTTGTATGAACTTTCTCTCTTTGAGGAAGAGGCACGTACCTTGTCCAGTTCGTCTTTTGCCAAGATAGATATTCATTCGGACAGTCGGCGTGTGCAGAAAGTGCAGGAGTACATCAATACACATTATCAGGAAGAAATACGTCTGGGGCAGTTGGCCGATATGGTGGGGATGACGGATGTGTCATTCAGCCGCTTCTTCAAGCTGCGTACAGGCAAGAATCTTTCCGATTATATCATTGATATTCGGCTGGGCTTTGCTTCCCGGTTGTTGGTAGATTCTACAATGTCTATCGCCGAGATTTGTTATGAGTGCGGTTTTAATAACCTTTCCAATTTCAACCGGATCTTCAAGAAGAAAAAGAGTTGTTCGCCTAAAGAGTTTCGCGAGAACTACCGGAAGAAAAAGAAACTGATTTAGCGCATTCTCATTTATGAACTTGGTGATTAACTCCCGAGTTCTATCTTCCACTCACCAATCGTTCGTGTGGCACTGTCAAAGTTTACACCTACTTTAACTATTTTCCTGTGATCCGCCTGATACGGAATAGCATACCCTTTGCTGTTAATCTGCGCTAATGCTTCTTCGGGTGTACCATCTATTTTAAATTCAAAAACATAGATGGCATCTTGAAGTTTCACAACCGCGTCTGCTCTTCCG
>DXOJ01000174.1:8630-19093 GCA_019412865.1 Bacteroides sp.
GCTCTTCCGATGGCTGTATCCACTTCCACATCTATATACTGTCCCATCAGCCGGAAAAACAGATAAAAGATAGTTTGGTAATGTTTCTCTTCCTTGTTGTTCAGTTTATTAGGGATAGATGCAAAGAAAGATTTCAGTCTTTCCAGACACTCCTCTAAATGACCAATACGCAAGTCTTTAATAAAGGACACTACATAAAATGTATTCTCTCGTGCAGGCAGATGCACATAAGCGGGCATCAGCGATTCGATAAATCCTTTTCTTACTTCCTTGTTGGGATAAGCCAGTGTATACAGTTGGAAATCCGGATCATATCCCTTAATTGTGAGATAACCGCTTTGGTAGAGCACCGGAAGAGGATCGGTGATTCTATTGCTGGGCGCATCAAACTGTTCGGCGGTGGCGGTCGTGTTATCCAGTTCCCGGATATCAAAATCGCTTTCTTGCAGAATATCTATCAGGAAAGTGGGAGTACCGGTCGAAAACCAAAAATTCTCATAACTCTTTTGCGCAAATGCATTGAATAAACTAAATGGGTTATAAATGTCTACACAATTCTTACTGAAATGATAACCGTCATATTGTTGTTTCAAATGTACACAGGCTTCCTCGTATGTTTCCTTGTTGGCTTGGGCCATTTGTTCAATATCAATTTGCAATTGCGTGCGCAACTCTTGTTCGGTGATACCACAGATAGCACTGTAATCATCCCTCATGCTGATATTCTGCAAGTTATTCAATTCACTGAAGATACTCATTTGGCTGAATTTGCTGATACCTGTCAATAATAAGAAGCGAAGATACTGTCCCTGGGCTTTCAGTGGACTAAAGAAATCCCGCATGATATTACGTATTTCCTTTTGAACTTCATCATTATGATTGCTGTCCAGCATTGGTGAGTCATACTCATCTATTAATACCACCACCTGTTTACCCGTCTGTTTGTAAGCACGACGAATAATTCCTTCAAAACGTAAACTGAAAGTCGTTTCTCCTTCTTCCCGTTGATAAATTTTCTCCCATAAAAGCAATTGGCGGTTAATAACGGCTGACAGCATATCAGCGGTTATATATTTACTCACACTAAAATCAAAGTGTAATACCGGATAAACCGTCCAATCCTTTTCCAGAGTCTCCATAGCCAAGTCCTGAAACAGTTCTTTTTTTCCCAGGAAATAAGCCTCTAGTGTAGAAACCAGCAAACTTTTTCCAAAGCGTCGGGGACGACTTAGAAAATAGACTTTATTTGTATGAGTCAAACGATAAATCAATTCCGTTTTATCAACATAGACACAATCATTATTGCGTAAATCTTCAAAGTTCTGTATTCCTATCGGATATCTTCTGAAATTCTCTTCCATGACGCATATCTGTTTTTAGCGTGAAACATTCACAAAGATAATGATATTTAGTTTCAAGTCAATTATGCCTGTTCTTTTTTTAAGAAAGTCCAACGTTGGATATATACTTAGTGGGAAAGGAGCTATCGGTGTTTCTTTGCGTAATGCATTGAAAAGCGATGAAACATATCTTTGACGACAAGCGGGTGGAAATACACTATCAGCCAAAATTCTCACCTTCTCACAACTGTCAGCCGATTAATTTTATGCATAATGAGAGATAAAAGAGTGAAGTTCCGGTCTTAAATTTGCTTATAAACAAGTTAAACTAATAGCGTAAGTGATTGATAATACGTTTGTAACATCTTGTCATCATCTTGCAACGACTCTTTCAATAGATTGTATTTATTTCGTCTTATAGTTGTAATGCTCACCCTCTATCTTTGCCGACGTAATTAAAACGTAGAGCAAAGTTAGATGAAAAAACTATTTCTTATCCGATTTTCAGTGGTAGCCTTTTTTTGCCTGTTGTGTGTACTTCCTGCATTGGCTGCCAATATCAAGATTAAAGGAGCTGTGAAAGACAAACTATCCAAAGAACCTTTGATAGGAGCTACGATACGTTTGCTCGGAACTCAAGCCGGAGCAGTGACCGATATGGAGGGTAATTTTGAATTGAACAGCATGGGCGTTTTGGAAGGTATGTATGATATTGAGATTAAATATGTAGGTTACAAAACGGAAGTACGCCGTAAAGTACGTGTGGAGAATGGAAAACTGGTGATACTGAATTTGGAGTTGGAAACCGATGCACAGGAACTTGCCGATGTGGTGGTTGTAGCTAAGAAGAATAGGGAAAATGAGAATATGCTGTTGCTCGAACAGCAAAAAGCAGTCATTGCCGTACAATCTGTTGGTGTCAGGGAGCTTTCCCGCAAAGGTGTTTCGGATGCAGAAGGTGCTGTGACGAAAGTTGCCGGAGTGTCTAAACAAGACGGAGTGAAAAATGTCTTTGTCCGTGGATTGGGAGACCGGTACAATGCAACTACTTTTAATGGATTTGCTCTTCCTTCCGAAGACCCGGAATATAAGAATATCTCTCTTGATTTCTTCGGTACGGACATTATTCAGTCTGTAGGTGTAAAGAAAGCATTCAACGCGGGGGGCAGCAGCGATGTCGGAGGGGCAACCATTGATATTGTATCCAAAGAACTAATTGGTAGCGGTAATCTGGGATTCGGCATTTCCGGTGGCTTGAATACACAGACGGTAGCAGCCGATTTTCTGAAACAGGATGGAGTGAACTTCATGGGCTTTGCCAATCGTACCGAACCTGCCGATGAAAACTCATGGAACTTCAGAAATAAGTTAGACCCTTCCGCTCAACATTTCCAAATAAACCGGAGCTACAGTATTTCCGGAGGTAAACGATTCTATGTCGGAAAAGACAAAAATCCGCTTTCTTTCTTCCTGACCGCCGGACATACGACGGACTATCAGTATACGGATGAAATCATACGTAATACAACTACCAGCGGTACGGTCTACAAAGATATGAATGGTAAGAAGTATGCGGAGAATATCAGTCAGCTGGCACTTGCCAATGTGGATTTCGATATGCAGAACCGTCATCACATCAGTTATAATTTGATGATGATTCATGCCAATACCCAGTCGGTGGGCGATTACAACGGTAAGAACTCGATTTTTAGTGATGACTATGAAAACCTCGGATTCACCCGTCGCCAACAAACAAATGACAATATGCTGATCGTTAACCAACTGATGACTAACTGGGGATTGACCAAATCATTAAGTCTCGATGCAGGTGCTTCCTATAATATGGTGAAAGGGTATGAACCGGATCGTCGTATCAATAACCTGACTAAAGCGGAAGACGGCTATACGTTGCTAAGGGGCAACTCACAACAGCGCTACTTCTCAACTTTAGATGAAGACGACTTGAATGTAAAAGCAGGCTTGGTCTATCGTCTGAAAGATAATATAGAAGAAATTTCGAATGTCCGTTTCGGATATACAGGCCGATTCGTAGATGATAACTTCAAAGCTACGGAGTATAACCTGACCGTAGGGCATGTTTCTACCCTCCCTTCTTTGGACAACTTATCGCTTGACGATTATTATAACCAAGAAAACTTTGCTTCCGACTGGTTCAAGATACAAAAGAACCTAGATGAATATACCGTGAAAAAGAATATCCATTCCGCTTATGCCGAGGCTACCTACCAGTTTACTCCCCGTTGGATTGTGAATCTGGGAATGAAATACGACAAGGTAGATATTGAAGTGGATTACAATGTGAATCGTGGAGGCTCTAAAGGAAACAATACCATCCAAAAAGATTATTTCCTGCCCAGCTTGAATCTCAAATACAATCTGAATGATAAAAACTCGCTTCGTCTGGGAGCTAGTAAAACATATACGCTTCCGCAGGCAAAGGAAATATCTCCTTACCGTTATGTCGGCGTGAACTTCAACAGTCAGGGTAACCCCAATCTGAAACCTTCGGATCATTATAACCTTGATCTGAAGTGGGACTTTAATCCCACTCCGACCGAGTTGATTTCTCTCACAGCTTTCTATAAATTGATTAAGAATCCGATATCCCGCATCGAAGTGGCAAGCGCCGGAGGTTATCTTTCTTATGAGAATATAGCGGATAAGGCAACCGTGGCAGGAGTGGAAGTAGAAATACGTAAGAATCTGTTTGTCCGTCCGGTGAGTAATGCTGCGCACGGAATGAATAAACTCTCTTTGGGATTGAATGGCTCTTATATCTACACGAATGCAAAAATGCCTTTGGCAACGGTTACCACCGGCTCGCAACTGGAAGGAGCTGCACCGTGGATTGTCAATTTCGACCTCTCGCATAACTTCACAAAAGGAGAACGCAGTTTTGTCAATACATTGGTACTTAATTATGTGAGTGATAAGATATATACCATTGGCACACAGGGTTATCAGGATATGATGGAGAAGGGAGTACTGACACTGGATTTTGTATCCCAAGCCAAGCTGAACAAGCATCTTTCGCTTAACCTGAAAGCCCGCAACTTGTTGAATCCCTCTTCTAAGTTAAGCCGCAAAGCGAACGAAAACGGGGAAAAGGTGATACTGAATGATTATAAGAAAGGAATAAATCTAAGCCTGGGAGTGTCGTGTACATTCTAAGCCGGGTGATGAAATAAGATTATTAACTAATAATGAAAGCAAAATGAAAAGATTGTTTGTGAACTTTATGACGTTTGCCGTTATGGCAACAGCACTTACATTGACTGCATGTAGCAGTGATAGTGACGGAGACGGTGATGGTAACGGAGATGGTGGAAACAACGGTGGGACCGGTAGCTCTATTGTTGTGGGCGAAAATATCCTGTCCGGCACGCTGACCGGAGAACAGACACTGGAAGCTAAGGAATATATTCTGAACGGAACGGTAGTCATTGAAAATGGAGGCCGTCTGAATATCCCTGCCGGAACAACGATTAAGGCTCGCGAAGGTTTCAGCAGTTATCTGCTGGTAGCACAGGGCGGTAAACTTTATGCTGACGGTACAGCCGATAAACCGATTGTTTTCACCGCCAATTCAACAACCCCTACATCCGGTTATTGGGGAGGAATTATTATCAATGGTAAAGCTCCGATTTCCGGTTCGAACGCCAATAAGAGTGATACAGGTCTGACGGAAATCGACAACAACTATAAATACGGTGGTAGTGTCGATAATGACAATTCCGGTTCACTGACTTATGTGAAAATCTGCTATGCCGGTGCCCGCTCTACTGCCGATATCGAGCACAACGGATTGACACTGAACGGTGTTGGAAACGGTACCAAGATTGAGAATATCTACATTCTTGAGAGCGCGGATGATGCCGTCGAATTCTTTGGCGGTACGGTGAATGTAACCAACTTGTTGGCTGTGAACCCGGATGATGACATGTTCGACTTCACTCAAGGATATTCCGGTAAATTGAAAAACTGCTATGGCGTTTGGGAAAGCGGTTATACCAGTACGGAAGCAGATCCGCGCGGCATTGAAGCAGATGGTAACTTGGATGGTGACTATTCGGATCATTTACGTCAGTCGGATTTTACGGTTGAAAATATGACAATCGTAAATAATGCTGCCAATACAACGGATAATGTAGACCGTATGCAAGATGTGATTAAAATCCGTCGTGGAGCAAAAGCTACGATCACCAATGCCCTTGTCAAAGGTTCAGGCGGTACAATCGATTTGATTGATATGAATGACAGTAAAGATGCAGGAAATGCTGCTTCCAGCATCAGCATCACCCATACATTGAACTTTAAGAATAAGCTGAACGGTACATTGAATACATTTACCGAGCCAACTACGAATACAGGTGCAGATGCATCCCTGTTCACTTGGAGCGGATATAATTTCTCTTCCTTATAAATAAGATATAGAGTAACAAAGTGTATCTTTTTTAATAGGAGGTATGGGAGAATTTGTAACAAACAGATTCTCCCATATTCTATTTATTTGTTTTCGTAATCTTCTTTTAGCTTTTT
The DNA here is from genome assembly GCA_019412865.1 of Bacteroides sp. GTDB lineage: Bacteria > Bacteroidota > Bacteroidia > Bacteroidales > Bacteroidaceae > Bacteroides. Next base: position 14,531 of record DXOJ01000174.1, read on the forward strand.
TATTTGCTCCTTTATGGTATCAGTGATTACCTTTTTCGTATATTTGTCAACCTATTATTTTACAACGATACAAAATATGCAAACAGACAACGAGCGATACAAAAAAATGGCTTCTCTTGCACAAATCGGATGGTGGGAAGTAGATTTAACGGCAGGATATTATTTATGTTCCGATTATCTTTCTGATCTTTTGGGATTGGACGGCGACACCATCTCTACTTCGGATTTTCTAAACCTGATACGTGAAGATTATCGCAAGCAGATTGCCCAGGAGTTCCGGGCAAATTCTTCTATCCATAAGGACTTTTACGAACAAACTTTCCCGATTCATTCAAAATATGGTGAGGTTTGGCTGCATACCCGTCTGGCTTTTCGTGAGAAGGGTACGGGTGTTGATGGAGGTGATAAGTCCTTCGGAATAATCCAGCGCGTTGAGGCTCCCAAGGAAGAAGATCAAAGGGATGCATTAAGGCGTGTGAATGATTTGCTTTGTCGTCAGAATTTTGTTTCGCAATCGTTGCTTCGTTTCCTACGTGATGAGGCAGTAGAATCTTGTATCGCAGATATTTTAAGAGATATTCTGAATCTTTATAATGGAAAAGGTCGTGTTTATATTTTTGAATACGACGAAATTTATGCCCATCATAGTTGTATCTACGAAGTTGTTTCTGAAGGAGTATCGGCAGAGATAGACAATCTGCAGGACATGCCTGCCAGTGAGTCAAAATGGTGGAGTGAACAGATATTATCGGGCAAGCCGATTATTTTAAATACACTGGAGCAATTATTAGAAGAGGCTCCTGATGAATATCAGATTCTTGTAGTTCAGGGAATCAAATCGTTAATGGTGACTCCTTTGATGACAGGCGACCGCGTTTGGGGATATATGGGGATTGATTTGGTTGAGACTTACCATGACTGGAGTAATGAAGATTTTCAATGGTTCTCCTCATTGGGAAATATTATAAATATCTGTATCGAGTTGCGTAAAACTAAGGACAAGGTAATCCGTGAACAGACTTTCCTAAATAATCTGTTTCATTTTATGCCGATGGGATATATACGTATGTCCATTATCCGTGACGAGAATAATAAACCTTGCGATTATCGGGTGACGGATGCGAATGAGGTCAGTTCAACCTTTTTCGGGCTTCCTTTGGAGTCGTATATTGGTTCTTTGGCATCTGAAAAGCATCCTGACTATCTCCAAAAACTTAATTTTCTGGAAGAAATACTGGATAGTAATTCTTATAGGGAGAAAGATGAATATTTTCCAAGAACGGAACGGTATACGCATTGGGTTATTTATTCTCCCGGAAAAGATGAAATAGTCGGTTTGTTCCTCGATTCTACAGGATCGGTACAAGCTAATCGGGCATTGGACCGTAGCGAGAAGCTCTTTCAGAACATATTTGCTAATATTCCGGCAGGAGTAGAGATCTACGATAAGGATGGCTATTTGATAGACCTGAATAATAAGGATTTGGAGATATTCGGTGTAGTGAATAAGTCGGATGTGATCGGAGTTAACTTCTTTGATAATCCGAATGTGCCGCAGGGGATTCGTGATCGTGTGCGGAATGAAGATTTGGTAGATTTTAGGCTTAATTATTCTTTTGAACAGGCGGAAGGATATTATGAGACAAATCGTTCTAATGCGATAGAACTGTATTCGAAGGTTAGTAAATTGTATGATAATGAGGGCAACTTCAGCGGATATATATTAATAAGTATTGATAATACCGAACGGATTGATGCAATGAATCGTATCCGTGATTTTGAGAATTTCTTCCTGATGATATCCGATTATGCAAAAGTAGGTTATGCCAAGTTGAATCTCTTGAATCGCAAAGGATATGCTATAAAACAGTGGTATAAGAATTTAGGTGAGGAGGAAGATACGCTTTTGGATGAGGTTGTGGGTGTTTATACCCAAATGCACCCTGAAGACCGTAAGCGTTTCCTTGATTTTTATGATGAAGTCAGAGACGGAAAAAGAAGGCATTTTCAGGGTGAGATGCGTATTCGTCGTCCCGGAACGAAGAATGAATGGAATTGGGTGAGTAGTAATGTGATGGTCACTAATTATAAACCGGAGGAAAATGAAATAGAAATCATCGGTATCAATTATGACATTACAGAATTGAAGGAGACTGAAGCCGAATTGATTCAGGCACGCGATAAAGCAGAGATGATGGATCGTTTGAAAAGTGCTTTCCTTGCCAATATGAGCCATGAAATCCGTACGCCGCTGAATGCCATTGTCGGTTTCTCCGATTTGTTGGTGGAAACTGAAGAGTTGTCAGAACGTCAGGAGTATATTAAGATTGTACGTGAGAATAATGATCTTTTGTTGCAATTAATTTCAGATATACTCGATTTGTCGAAGATTGAAGCGGGTACATTTGAGTTTACCAACGGAGATGTAGATGTAAATCTGTTATGTGAGGATATTGTCCGCTCTATGGGGATGAAAGCGAAAGAAGAGGTGGAACTGGTACTTGATAATCACCTTCCGGTTTGTCATGTCATTAGTGACCGTAACCGTATACATCAGGTGATCTCTAATTTTGTTAATAATGCAATGAAATTTACCTCTGAAGGTAGTATTCATGTGGGATATAAACTAAAAGATGGCGAATTGGAATTCTATGTTGAAGATACAGGCATCGGTATTGAAAAAGAGCAGTTGCCACATATCTTTGAGCGTTTCGTGAAGCTTAATTCTTTTGTACACGGTACAGGATTGGGACTTTCTATCTGTCAGAGCATCGTTGAACAATTAGGTGGGCGGATTGGTGTTGATTCTGAAAAAGGAAAAGGATCAAGGTTTTGGTTTACTATTCCCGGGGTGATCGTGACGGAAGAGGTGGGCTGTGCCCGGTAGAGTGGTAATGAGGCAGGTGAATATCTTCCTTCCTCATTAATAAAAGTGGGTTTTATATAAAAGAGACGGTCTTGGTTTTGATGTCGATTGATACTGACATGAAACCAAGACCGTTTCTTTGGTGAAAAGGTGTAGTCCGTTTAAATTCCGAACGACAGTTTATCGATGGATTGATATACAATACTTGCAATACCCAGTCCGATGATACCCAGCGTGCAAAGTGCCAGTCCCCATTTTGTGCAGCGGTCGCTGCGGAAAGTAGGAATTGGGTTGTCGGAAGGAGTGATATACATTGCTTTTACAATCAATAGATAGTAATACAACGAAATCACTGTATTTACCAATGCGATGAATACCAGCAAGTGGAAACCTGCATCGAAAGCAGCCATGAAGATAAAGAACTTAGAGAAGAATCCGGCAAACGGAGGGATGCCTGCCAATGAGAACAGAGACAGAGTCATCAAAAGAGCGATTTTGGGATTCGTTTTATAAAGTCCTGCGTAATCTTCGAGCGTGAATTTCTGACTGCGTAATGCCACGATAGTGATAACGGCAAATACTCCGAGGTTGGCGGCAGCGTACACTAATACATAATATACCAATGCCGTCATGCCTTGTGCTGTACCACCAATAACGCCTAACATAATATATCCCGCTTGCGAAATACTGGAGAACGCCATCAAACGTTTCAAGTTTTGCTGACGGACAGCAAATATATTGGCAATAGTGATAGAAGCGATGGTTACCCAATAAAGTACTTCCTGCCAGTCATTAATCATTGGAGCGAATACTTTGATAAGGACGGCCAATAATACAAATGCTGCCGATCCTTTTGATATAACACTCAAATAAGCGGTAACTGTACTCGGAGCGCCTTCGTAAACGTCTGCTGTCCATAAGTGGAATGGAACCAGTGATAACTTGAATGCCATTCCTGTGAAGAAGAATATAAATGCCATGATCTGTAACGGATTTCCGTCGATATGGGCAGGGAGGTCATCGAAATAAAGAGTCCCGGCAGAACCATAGATCATGGACAGACCAAACAACAGCAATGCACTGGAGAAAAGAGCTGTCAGAATGTATTTGGCACCTGCTTCGGCAGAGTTGTGACGGTATTTATCGAAGGCAATCAATGCTGCCATCGGAATAGAAGCTGTTTCGAGTCCGATGAAGAACATCAGGAAATGTCCGGCGGAAATCATGAGGTACATACCAAACAAGGTAGAGAGTGTAAGTACATAGAATTCTCCTTGCTTGAATGAAGTATCTTCTCTTTTCATCCATTCGTGCGCCATCAGGAAAACAATCAGTGTGCCGACGTTCAGGATGGATTTAACCACTGTGTGCATCGGTACATAATGATACATACCGCCGAATGCATCGGCAGCAGTCCCCGGAATTAAGTTGATAGCTGTATGGATAGCCATCAGAATAACGGGCAACATGGTGTTCAGGCGTGCTTTCCCACCATTTTTGTGTGCATCCGGACTCATGAAGAGGTCAGCTAGAAATAGCAGCAGTAGGACAGCTATGAGCGACAGCTCTTCTCGCATATATAGAAATTGTGAATAATCCATATTTACAAATTAATTATTAAAGATTAAAAATTAAAGGTTATGGAATCAGTTGTGAGACTACGGGGAGTACACTTTCACCAATCATGTGGCTAACCC
>DXOJ01000175.1 GCA_019412865.1 Bacteroides sp.
TTTCCATGATACCAGCCAATAGCATCATGTTATAATGCCCTCGTGACACACCGGTCGAGTTATTATTTTCCAATCAATATATATTCTTGCCCTGCTTTGGTAGGCAGATCATAGATGTAAGTTTCTGCAATTTCCACCTTATTCAGGTTTGCCTTTTCATTAATCAATGGTTCGGGAATAGTGGGAACAGCATAAAGAGGATTCGGATTTTCACCTTTGGCACGCTTCAGCCCCTTGCCTGTTAATGGGTTGAGTGAACGTAAGCGACAGTTACCTCCCTTATGAGATTTCACAACCAAACGGCTTACTTTTCCATTTTTCCAGCTCAAATCAAGCTCGAAACCTCCACGTGCAATAATTCCTTTGATAGAACCTTCCTGCCAGACGGTAGGAAGTGCAGGAAGCAGATAAATAAAACCATCGTAACTTTGCATCAACATTTCTGCAATACCTGCGGCACAACCGAAGTTTCCATCAATCTGGAATGGCGGATGCGCATCGAACAGGTTAGGATAGGTGCCTCCTTTTTTCTTCTCATTGCGCACAAGAGTCAACTGATCTGTAATCAGTTTGTAAGCATGGTCACCATCAAGAAGGCGTGCCCAGAGGCAAACTTTCCATCCCATGCTCCATCCGGTCGACGGGTCTCCGCGATGAATCAGAGAAGTACGTGCTGCATCGAATAATTCAGGAGTACGATAAGGAGAAATCTGATTGCTGGGGAATAGTCCGTATAAATGAGAAATGTGGCGGTGTACATCCTTCGGGTCATCCCAGTCGAACATCCATTCCTGTAGTTGTCCCCAGTGTCCTACTTGCATAGGAGCCATTTCTTTGAGACGTTGGGCCAGGTGAGTGGCAAATTCCTGATCTGTGTCCAGTATTTGAGAAGCAGATATAATTGTTGTCCAAAGATCGAAGACCAATTGGTTGTCCATGGTGCATCCGGCAGCTGTTGTGGCTTTCCCATTACTCCCCGAATGTACATTCTCCGGTGAATTACTGGGGCAGACTACCAACCAGTTGTGTACCGGCTCTTTCACCATGATTTCATCAAAGAAACGTCCGGACTCTTTCAGTATCGGGTAAACAGAACGCAGGAACTCAATATCTCCGGTGTATAGATAACGTTCCCAGAGATGTCGGCAAAGCCATGCACCACCACTGGGCCACATACCTGAAGGAGCTTTATCAACCGCCCCTGTGATGCGCCATATATCCGTGTTATGATGTAATACCCATCCGTTGGCTCCATACATAACCTTAGCCGTCTCTTTTCCTGTATCGCTAACCTCTTTTATCAAGCGGAATAACGGTTCATTCAACTCACTTAGATTTGTTACTTCCGAAGGCCAGTAATTCATTTCCAAATTGATATTACAAGTATATTTGCTGTCCCAGGAAGGGAATAATTTATCATTCCAGATTCCTTGCAGGTTGGCGGGCTGTCCTCCCGGTTGGGAAGAACAGATCAGCAGATAACGTCCAAATTGGAAATAAGTGGCAACCAGATGGGCATCATTGGTGTTCTTGAAATTTTCCACACGCTTATCGGTTGGCACATTTGAATATTGGTCTTTTCCTAAATCGAGAGAAACGCGTGTCAGGTATTGCCGATAGAAATCAATGTGATTCTTCTTCGATTCGATGAATGGATGAACCATTGCTTTCTCCAAATAGTTCTTTGCCCGTTCTATCTGATTACCGGTGATGTCTTGATAATTATTGAAATTAGTTGCAATAGATACATAGACGATTGCTTCGTCAGCTTTCTCAACAGAAAGTATCCCATCGGCACAAGCTATTTCTCCACCTTTATTTTTAGCAGTCAATCTGCCTTGAAATTCCACTTTCCCTTTCAATCCCTCATGCAAGGAGGATACTCCTGAAAGAGTTACGCAGTTTCCTTCTTCAGAAGCGATCATTACGTCCTGGTGAGGCGAAGTCAGTTGAGCGTTAAATGTAATTTGTCCGGGACGATTGGCAGTCAGTCGCACCATTACTACCTGATCGGTAAATGAAGTAATCGTTTCGCGTTGATATTGCACTCCGTCTACTTCATAACGCACTATCACGCGGGCTGAATCCAGACTTAACTCCCGATAATAGTTGGAATAACGGGTATGACCGGGAAAGGCAATTCGCAAATCACCGAAACTTTGATATGGCATTCCGGAATTCGTCTTTGCCATCACTTTTTCTGTAGCGAGAGTCTGTGCTTCCAGGTATTTTCCGGCAAAAACAAATTCACGCACTTTGGGAATATACTCCAGCGCGTCCGGATTAGCATTGTTATTGGGGCGTCCTGCCCAGATAGTTTCTTCGTTTAGTTGTATTTGTTCTGTCCCTGGTGTCCCATAAACCATGGCTCCCAGGCGTCCATTTCCCAAAGGTAGTGCTTCTGTCCATACCTGTGCCGGGCAGTCATACCATAGTTTATATTCTTGTGCAGACACATTCGTTTCCTGCGCATGAATGCAGCCCACAGACATCAGTACAAACAAATACCCGATTAATCTCTTTTTATTCATTTCCATCTAACTGCTTTTATACTTTTATAAAAGGACGTTTAATAGGGAATTTTGTACCTAGTATGTAGGCAAAAGAAGTTATGACGATGGAAAGTTATTTAATAAAAAGAACACTTATGGAAACGAATAAAAGAAAAGACCCTCTAAAATAAATTTAGAGAGTCTCTATTTAGAAATTTGGAATGTTATTATTTCAAATGCTTTCCATAAAACTCTGTCAACTTTTTGACAGCTTGATCCACATACTTAGGAATGTCATACAAATCGTAATGACTGGCCCCCTCTATAACCAACAAATCCTTTTCACAAGTTGCCCGTCGATAAAGTTCCTGTCCGTCTTTGTATGAGCCGAATGCCCCTTGTTTATCGCCAACTATGATTTGCAGAGGCTGTGTCAACAATTGTTCTACCAGATTGAAAGCGTCAAACGCCAAGACGGATGCCATGCTGACAAAACGAAGTTTGTTGCAGGATGTGGGATATTCTCCTCTGGGTGTTCTGTAGTACTCTACAGCTTCCACGATATCTATATCCGTTATTCCCTGTTTCTCCCTTTCTTCAGGGCTACTTGGTGTCCAATTGATAATCATAGGCTCTGCACCATTAGCTTCCGCTGTACGCTGCTTACCGATTGCCTCTAATGTTTGAATAGGATTATTTTCACGATATATTCTGCCTATATTGGCACCTACCACTGTACCTACTGCTTTGATACGATGCTCTGTCATGGCTGCATTTACAGAGTAGCCGCCTCCGGCACAAACACCTAATACTCCAATACGATCCGGATCAACGAATTCCAACGTTGTCAGATAATCCACTGCACTTCGTATGTCCTCCACACGTGCAGCCGGTTCCTCAATATATCGAGGTTCTCCGCCACTTTCTCCCTGATAAGAAGCATCAAAAGCAAGAGTTACAAACCCATGTGCTGCCATTTTTCCGGCATAAATGCCCGCAGTCTGTTCTTTTACGCTACTTCCGGGATGTACACAGACGATAGCTGCATACTTCTTATTATCACTGAAATCATTGGGTAAATAAAGATTCCCCGCCATATTGATAGCGCGATTCTTGAAAGTTACATTCTTCTTCATTGTAGATAGTTTTTAGATTCTATTATTATTCGTACTTTTTACTGATGCAAAGATACGGAGGATAGAATCTAACAGTTTTTCCCTTTGGCTCAAATGTCCTTTTCTGAAA
>DXOJ01000176.1 GCA_019412865.1 Bacteroides sp.
TTATCTGGAAAATACTCAGTTGGAACCTGATATCAAGGTTGCCAACAGCCCGGAGACTATAGTGAAAGGAGAGGATACGCAACTTAAAATGGCTGTGGATGAATTGCTTAAAGAAATAGATAGTCGGAAGAAATAGACATCGTTCGTTTGTGTTAAAAGAACCGAAAAAAAAGCTTATTGAAATGATGTGTCCAACTTATTCTTACTTTTGTGTTTGACAATAGTGTCAAACTAGGGGAACATAGTGTAGAACATGATTAAAATAGGAATTGATGTAGGTTCAACGACGGCGAAGTTAGTTGCCGTCGATGAAAATGATAATCTATTATTTTCAAAGTACGAGAGACACAATGCGAAAGCAAAAGAGACAATTCTATCATTCTTGAAAGAGCTGTTATCTGAAATCGGAGATAAAGATATTTCCGTGAGGATAACAGGCTCTATCGGAATGGGAATTTCAGAGAAATGTTCGTTGCCGTTTGTACAGGAGGTTGTTGCGGCAGCGAAAGCGATACAAAAGGATTATTCTCATGTGACTTCCATGATAGACATCGGAGGAGAAGATGCGAAAGTCGTCTTCTTTAATGATGCCGAAGCGACCGATTTGCGTATGAACGGCAATTGCGCAGGAGGGACGGGTGCTTTTATTGACCAGATGGCGATTATACTGGGAGTGAATATTGATGAATTGAATCAACTAGCCATGAATGCGACACAGGTATATCCTATTGCCTCCCGTTGTGGCGTTTTCTGTAAAACGGATATTCAGAATCTGATAGCTAAAAATGTAAGTCGTGAGAATATTGCGGCTTCCATCTTTCGTGCGGTAGCAGTTCAAACGGTAGTGACGCTGGCGCACGGTTGCGATATTACAACTCCCGTATTGTTTTGTGGTGGTCCGTTAACCTTCATTCCGGCACTGCGGAAAGCCTTCATTGATTATTTGTCCCTCGATGAAAAAGAGATCATACTGCCGGCCAACGGCACTTTGCTCCCTGCACTAGGTGCTGCTCTATTTCATCTTGATAAAGAGGATTACTGTAAACTGTCCCATTTGATCGATAAGATTGACACTACTTTAAACGGTAACGGTAACCTTGCCTCAACAGGATTGGAACCTGTTTTTGCAAGTAATGAAGAATATGAAGCATGGAAAGAAAGAATATCCCGTCATAAGATGATATCTTCCGGCTTGAAAGCCGGAACACAGGATGTCTTTATCGGCATCGATTCAGGTTCTACTACGACAAAGATTGTTGTACTGGATGAAGATTCAAGGCTTCTGTATTCTTATTATAATATTAATGGCGGCAATCCGATAAAAGCTGTGGAAGAGGGGCTGAATCAGTTGAACGATGAATGTTTGAAGCAGAATGCCGTACTCAATATAAAAGGAAGCTGTTCTACCGGATATGGGGAAGACCTTATCAGGTCTGCCTTTCAGCTTCATTCGGGGATTATCGAAACGATCGCCCATTATATGGCAGCGCATTATCTGAACAAGGATGTGTCTTTTATCCTCGATATCGGCGGACAGGATATGAAGGTTATTTTTGTGAATAATGGCGTGATTGACCGGATGGAGATTAATGAAGCATGCTCTTCCGGATGTGGTTCTTTTCTTGAAACGTTTGCTAAATCTCTGGGGTATTCGGCACAAGAGTTTTCTCTGGCAGCCTGCCATTCGGAAGCACCGTGTGATTTGGGAACAAGGTGCACCGTTTTTATGAACTCAAAAGTGAAACAGGTACTCAGGGAGGGGGCAACGATCAATGATATTGCCGCCGGACTGGCATATTCCGTTGTCAAGAATTGCCTGTATAAGGTGTTGAAACTGAAAGATATATCTGTTTTGGGAAAAGATATTGTTGTGCAGGGAGGCACCATGCGCAATGATGCGGTGGTCCGTGCCATTGAACTTCTCTCGGGAGCGGAAGTGGCAAGGTGTGATACACCCGAATTGATGGGAGCATTCGGATGTGCATTATATGCGATGAAACATCAGGGGGAGTCCGTATCATTGGATGAGATTATCAATAAAGCTCAATATTCGGCACGTTCTTTATATTGCAAGAGTTGCGATAATCGTTGTCTGGTCATTCGTTACGAGTTCGAAAGCGGCAAAAGTTATTATTCGGGAAACAGGTGCGAGAAAGTTTTCACGAATGGAGAGAGCAGTAACCGGAAAGGTCTGAATGTCTATCGGCAAAAAGAAGAGCTTTTGTTTCATCGCAGCGCAGAGATTGCAGCACCCGAGCAGATTATCGGAATCCCCCGATGTCTGAATATGTACGAGGAATATCCATTCTGGCACACTCTTTTCACTTCCTGTGGCATACAAGTCTGTTTGTCTGATCCGTCCAATTTCAGAAAGTATGAGCACAATGCGCGTATGGTGATGTCGGACAATATCTGCTTTCCGGCTAAGCTGGTACATAGTCATGTTCAGGACTTGATAGAAAAGAAGGTCGACCGGATTTTTATGCCTTTTGTTATTTTCGAAAGAAAAGGGATGGAACAAAACAGTTATAATTGTCCGATTGTGACAGGTTATTCGGAGGTTATCAAAAGTGTGCAGTCCGAAGGTATACCGGTTGATTCCCCTGCAATAACTTTCAAAGACCGGAATCTGTTGTTTAAACAATGCCGTGAATATCTGAGCGGTTTGAGCGTGGACGATCGGACGATTCAGCAAGCATTCCAAAAAGCGGAAAGCGAACAGCACTCTTTTATTAATACATTGGTCGATTATAACAAAAACATATTGCAGCAGACTGGAAAGGGAGAGACTTTGACTGTCATGCTTGCCGGACGTCCTTATCATACCGATTCTCTGATACAGCACAAAGTCTCGGATATGCTTGCGGATATGGGAGTGAATGTGATAGCGGATGATTTGGTGCGTCAGATGGATATACCGACGGATGATGCGCATTTTGTTGCTCAATGGGCGTATACGAACCGTATCCTGAAGGCTGCGAAATGGTGTGCGACACAAGGAAAGAATATTCAGTTTGTAGAGATGACTTCGTTCGGATGTGGACCGGATGCTTTTCTGGTGGATGAAGTAAGGGATTTGCTGATGCGTCATAACAAATCGCTGACCTTATTGAAACTGGATGATATCAATAATATCGGTTCAATGAAGTTGAGAGTACGTTCCATGATTGAAAGCCTCAAACTTGCGAATGCGGATGGAACGGAAGACGGTGTAAAGGACTTTACGACCGTTCCTGTTTATGACAAGTCTTACCGTGACCGTAAGATACTCGTTCCTTACTTTACTCCGTTTATTTCACCTTTGATTCCTGCTATTATGAAAGTAGCCGGTTATGATGCGGAAAACCTTCCTCTCAGTGATAATGATTCAAGTGAATGGGGGTTGAAGTATGCGAATAATGAGGTCTGTTATCCGGCTACTCTGATAGTCGGCGATATTATAAAAGCACTTAAAAGCGGGAAATATGATATTTCAAAAATAGCCGTAGCCATCACCCAAACGGGAGGACAATGCCGTGCCAGCAACTATATTTCCTTGATAAAAAAGGCGTTGGTGGATGCCGGATATACGGATATTCCGGTAATCTCTATCTCTGTGGGCAGTGACATAGATAATGACCAGCCCGCGTTCAAGGTCAACTGGATGAAAGTAGTACCGATAACTTTTCATGCCGTTTTGTATAGTGATTGCATTGCTAAGTTTTATTATGCGTCTGTGGTACGTGAGAAAGAAGCAGGTGCATCGGCAAAGCTGCGTGATAAATACCTGCAACTGGCACCTGAAGTGATACTGAGAAGAGACATAAAGGGGTTGAACTCTTTGTTGCAATCGGCAATCACTGAATTTAATGAGGTATGTAGGGCTGTAGATACTCCTAAAGTCGGAATTGTAGGAGAAATCTTCTTGAAATTCAATCCTTTCGCACAAAAAGAGATCATTGATTGGCTGATAGGCCGCAAGATAGAAGTGGTTCCGCCGATTCTGGCTGACTTTTTCATGCAGGGGTTTGTGAACAGGAAAGTCAATACGGATTCTTACATAAAAAACAGACAGTTGCCTGAGTTTATTTACGACTGGATCTACAAGTTTGTAAAGAAACAGATTGATAAAATAAATGAGACAGCAAGTAAGTTCCGTTACTTTGCCCCCTTCAATGATATCTTTGAAGAAGCGGAAGGAGCTAAAAGCGTTATTTCGCTGAATGCCCAATTCGGTGAAGGCTGGTTGTTGCCGGCTGAAATCGTGTCTTACGCCCGGCAAGGGGTGAACAATGTAGTGAGTTTGCAACCTTTTGGCTGCATAGCGAATCATATCGTATCCAGAGGAGTCGAAAAACGTATAAAAAGTTTCTATCCGGATATAAATTTGCTATCTTTAGACTTTGATAGTGGTGTGAGCGACGTAAACATAACAAACCGTATGCTTTTGTTTATTGATAATCTGAAAAATGCGACAATGAATTATGACAACAACTAATAATAATGAAGATTTGGAGAAAAAGATAATTGAGGCTGCCAAAGAACTATTTATAGAGAATGGGTTCGCAGAAACCAGTATGAGTGATATCGCTGCTAAAGTAGGTATCAACAGACCGGCACTTCACTATTATTTCCGAACGAAGGATAAGATGTTTCAGGCCGTTTTTGGTAATATCATACTTTCTTTTATTCCCAAAATACATGATATAATCATTCAGCAGGACAAACCTGTCTCCGAGAGTATCGGTGAAATTGTAGATGCTTATTATAAAGTATTCACGGAAAATCCATGTTTGCCATTGTTCATGGTGAGGGAGATGCATCGTGATATGAACCATTTAAGCACTACTATCAAGGAGTTGCGCCTGGAACAATATCTCCATAAAATCATGGATGTTTTACAGGAAGAAATGAATGACGGGAGACTGAAAACAGTTCCTTTGCCATTCGTATTCTATACTTTTTATAGTGCATTGACAGTTCCTTTCCTGACAAAGAATCTCAGTGCTTCTTTCTTTTTGGAGAAGGATGATTCTTTTGAGGATATTCTGGTTCAGTGGAAACCTTATATCGTCAGGCAGATGGAAACGTTGCTGGTAGCGAGCTAGAGAAAACTTATTTCAATACAGGTAATAATTTGTAGAGAGTTTTCCTTGTCATTATTTTCTGATTCAGGAAGCTGACGATATATCCGGTGATGCAGG
>DXOJ01000177.1 GCA_019412865.1 Bacteroides sp.
AGAGCATAACCTTGCCAAGGTTAGGGTCGCGAGTTCGAGTCTCGTTTTCCGCTCCATATAAGATGAGGTTGTCAGTCGATAAGATTGGCAACCTTTTTTTTGTATAATATTGGAAGTTTACCGGACGATTGCATCGATAGATTGAACGGAAAAGCGTAATTTTGCAAACGAAAAAATCAATGTACTCCCCCCAAAAAAAGAGCGTCATTGATTCACACAGACCTTTAATTAATTTAACTATTTGTGATATGTTAACACAGATCATTAATGCACGCATCCTCACCCCGCAAGGCTGGTTGAAGGATGGGTCAGTTCTTATTCGTGACAATAAAATTCTGGAAGTAACTAATTGTGACCTTGCAATTATCGGAGCCAAACTGATTGATGCCAAAGGAATGTATATTGTTCCGGGAGGTGTAGAAATCCATGTTCACGGTGGCGGTGGAAGAGACTTTATGGAAGGCACCGAAGAGGCTTTCCAGACAGCAATCAAAGCTCATATGCAGCATGGCACTACCAGTATTTTTCCTACTCTTTCTTCTTCTACCATTCCAATGATCCGTGCAGCCGCGGAAACTACTGAAAAAATGATGGCGGAGCCTAATAGCCCTGTGCTCGGACTTCATCTGGAAGGACATTATTTCAATATGGCGATGGCAGGTGGACAGATTCCCGAAAATATCAAAGATCCCGATCCCGAAGAATATATTCCGTTGCTGGAAGAAACTCATTGTATCAAACGTTGGGATGCCGCACCGGAACTTCCCGGAGCCATGCAATTTGGTAAATATATCACAGCGAAAGGGGTGTTGGCTTCGGTAGGACATACCCAGGCAGAATTTGAGGATATACAGACAGCCTATGAGGCGGGATATACGCATGCCACTCATTTTTATAATGCAATGCCGGGATTCCATAAACGGAAAGAGTACAAGTATGAAGGTACGGTAGAAAGTATTTATCTGATTGATGATATGACAGTGGAAGTGGTGGCAGACGGTATTCATGTGCCTCCAACAATCTTGCGCCTTGTATACAAGATAAAAGGAGTGGAACGCACTTGTCTGATAACGGATGCATTGGCTTGTGCGGCCAGTGATAGTCAGGTGGCTTTTGATCCGCGTGTGATTATCGAGGACGGAGTATGTAAGCTGGCAGACCATTCAGCACTGGCGGGAAGTATTGCAACGATGGATCGACTGATTCGTACCATGGTGCAGAAGGCGGAAATACCTTTGGAGGATGCCGTGAGAATGGCCTCCGAAACTCCTGCCCGGATTATGGGAGTACTCGACCGTAAAGGAACGCTGGAGCGTGGCAAGGATGCCGATATAATTGCTTTAGACAGAGACTTGAATGTGAGAGCTGTATGGGCGATGGGAGAACTGGTGGAAGGCACCAATAAACTGTTTTAAATCTAATAAATAACGAAAACTATGTTGACTCAAATAATAAATGGAAGAATATTGACCCCGCAAGGCTGGTTGAAAGATGGTTCCGTATTGATTTGTGATGGAAAAATATTAGAGGTGACCAATAGTGATTTGGCGGTTATCGGTGCAACGGTTATTGATGCCAGAGGGATGACGATTGTGCCTGGATTTGTAAGTATGCATGCACATGGAGGTGGCGGACATGATTATACGGAAGCAACGGAAGAAGCATTCCGCACGGCAACTACTGCACATCTGAAACATGGTGCTACCGGGATATTTCCTACATTATCATCTACCTCGTTCGAAAGAATCTACCAGGCAGTCGATGTCTGTGAAAACCTGATGAAAGAGAAGGACTCTCCTGTTCTTGGCCTGCATATCGAAGGTCCTTACCTGAATCCGAAGATGGCGGGAACCCAGTATGACGGTTTTCTGAAAACTCCGGATGAAAACGAATATATTCCTTTATTGGAGCATACCTCTTGTATCAGACGTTGGGACATCAGTCCTGAACTGCACGGTGCACATGATTTTGCAAAGTACACCCGTTCGAAAGGAATTATGACTGCCGTAACACATACGGAAGCCGAATATGATGAAATCAAGGCTGCGTATGCAGTGGGCTTCTCTCATGCTGCCCATTTTTATAATGCGATGCCGGGTTTCCATAAACGTCGTGAGTATAAATATGAGGGTACGGTGGAGAGCGTATATTTGACGGATGGGATGACAGTGGAAGTGATTGCAGATGGTATTCACTTGCCTGCCACGATTCTAAAATTGGTTTATAAGTTGAAAGGTGTAGAGAATACGTGCCTCGTTACCGATGCTTTGGCTTATGCTGCTTATGAAGGGAATGAACCGATTGATCCTCGCTATATCATAGAGGACGGCGTATGTAAGATGGCAGATCATTCTGCATTGGCCGGTAGCCTGGCTACGATGGATGTATTGGTTCGCACCATGGTGAAGAAAGCAAATATACCTTTGGAAGATGCCGTGCGTATGGCTTCTGAAACTCCTGCCCGTTTAATAGGAGTGAGTGACCGGAAAGGGGCGTTGGCAAAGGGAAAGGATGCTGATATTGTGATTCTTGATAAGGAACTGAATGTACGATGTGTATGGTCGATGGGAAAGATTGTTCCGGGAACTGATATTCTGTTGCATAAAGAATTATTGCTGTCCGATGAAACTTTTTAAGCTGAAATAATAAAGGGCTGTTTC
>DXOJ01000178.1:0-4570 GCA_019412865.1 Bacteroides sp.
TTGTTATACCATCTGGTATGCATAAAGACATATGAATTTGATTCTTTTTTCGTTTTAATACAACCTGAACCTTTCCGGCAATAGTTTCAATCGTAGCTGACGCATTTGTTAAATCTCCCATTTGTGGGGCAACACGAATAACTTTGAATCCTGGAGTTATAGGAGTTATACCACAAACTTTTTGACTTAACAAAGTTAATGGTCCGCCACTCCATGCATGATTTATGGTACCACCTCCGAAACCTTCCTGACCAATTCCCCAACCTTCGAATAATGTGGTATAATCTTTGTAACTCAACATCTTTGAATAACGTTTTTTCATACGATATAAAGCAAATGATGGTTCATTCATTATGAAAAGAGCTTCTAAAACATATTTTTCCATGTACGGGCTTGCATGATATTCATTTTTGAATATTTCCAAAAGTTGTGGGTATTTGTCAGAAGAAGCTAATCCAGATACCACAGCCATTGCTTGTGCACGATCATCTGTTGCATGGGTATACAGTGGAGAACGATAACAAGTTCCGGTCCAGAATTCTGAATCAAATTCTTTCTCAATCCCACGCATCAAAGATGATATCTCTTCCACGTCAGATGACTTGCCTAATTGTCGGGCAAATTCTCGTTCTGCTTTTAAAGCTAAATAGTACCAACAATTTGTCAATACTCCCATATCAATATTCTCTCCCCAATCTCCCCAATTCCAGTCTCCTTTTCGTTCAATAACTAATCCTTTCTCATTTATTTTCCATACTTCGTGTAAATAGCGGTGTATACGATCATAAATATCCGGGATAAAACTATTATCTCCGCTATAAAATGCTAACGTGTAAAATCCATACCAACCAATAGTTGCCAATGTCTGTAGCGGAAGTTCTCTCCTATTACCGGGAATAGGAGAAAAGAATATCCCATTCGGTTTCTGCCAATTTATTAATTCATACACACCTTTGAGGGCTAATTGATAACTGGAAGGAGAAAGTGCATAAAATGCTTCGCCTAATTCATTTACCTCATCTCCCCACCATTGCGCACGTTCACGATCTGGGCAATCCATATAATTATCGCGCATAGTTATATATAATGTGCGGGCAGAGCGTTTCCATAATTCATTCAAGAAAGGGTCATTACAATAAAAATTACCGGAGATTTCTGTATTATATCCTGTTTCCCTAAATTTCAAACTGACAATCTTAACTCCTTTAGGAATAATATACTGAACTTCATGCCCATTCATCCAGCCATAACTTTCATATTCTTGCAATCCGTTCCGAGTGATATATTCTGCACGAACATTGTATTCAGAACCACCACAATAATTATCAGTTCGTATATTGATCTTTTTACCAGCAGGAGCCTCCACTTTTAAATAGGGGGTAATCTGACAATTATACGGCAGACGGCAATAGACTGTATCTTTATTAGCTGAATATCGAATACTGATATAGGGGCGTAGTCCATAATCTTTCCATAAAGGAATCGGGCGTTTTATTAGTTTACCAAAAGGAGAAACACCTACCTCTGAAACGACAATGGCTTTCGGAATAACTCCTCTATATCCGGGTAGATTCCATCCAAGCTTCTCTTTTCTGGCATCAAATAAAATATTACTTTCTGCCAAACGCCAATTGGGATTAGGTGGTGTCATGGTATTCTGATATGCGGTATATACATCACTCTCCCAGCTATCATCAGATAAAATATTTATCTCTGGTGAAGTTGCTTCAAAAAAAAATGCTGCCAGACCACTATTGTTATGACTAAATCCGGATTTTCCAAAGTGCCAAACTAAAACAGCAATTGTATTTTCTCCTATTTGTAAAAAAGGAGCTATTTCAACAGGATCATAATAAGTATCGTAAGGTGAGGGAGTTCGTTTCAGTCCTCCTTCAAATACCACCATTTGGCCGTTAATCCACAACCAATATTTACTGTCTGCTGCAATATTAGCAATAAGGGATCGGGGAATATTATCAATATGTACCGTTTTACGGTATATCAGCCAAGTATTTGTAGCACTATTACAAAGTTCCCCGCTTATCCACTGCGCTCGGGTGTTATCTGAATTTTGGGCTTGAATATGTGCTGCTGTTAATATGCCCACTATTAAAGATACGATAATTTTTTTCATTAGTTATGTGAATCAATGTTGAATGAACTTTACCTCAAGGTGAAAGCTACAGAGATTGCTTTTCAACCTATAGAATTAGAAGCTGGAAAGAAATCTCTGTAGCTTATTTATTCTGATTACCTATGAAAATGATTCATCTGCGAAGTGGGTTATTCTTTCAGTGTATTATATAATGCTTTAACTTCTTCGGTTGTCAAAGCACGATCATATATACGAGTTATAGCAATTTGACCTTTATAGGCTCTGTCTGCCTCATTTGCAGCACCAGCGTCGCCACCAATTACGAACCATTTGTTTCCTGGAAATTGGAATGAATTACCACTAGCAGGGGCTCTTTGTGCTTCAACTTTTCCATCTACATACAATTTAATGGCATCTGCATTTCCTGTACCGTCCCAAACGCCCACAACATGATACCAAGTTTCCTCTGGAACTTCACCCAGTGGAGGCGTATTACAAGCAGAATAATTACCTATATAAGGTTCAAAACTCCAGTAGTTATCTTTATCTTGCCAAATAATAGCAACACCGCCACCACCATGACAACCCATCGGAATCGGACTACTTTCTCCATAATCTTTAGCACTCACATATAATTCCATCGAAAATCCGTCAGCAATTGCATTTTGGAAATTTAAGTTTTGGGTGAAATCAACAGTATAGAATCCACTGGTAATTTTATTTTGATTTACTGTTGCCGGATCGAATTTGGCAATATAACCAAATGTCTCATTTTCAACCATGGTCAAAGTAGGACCGGCAAATGTTTTAATTGGCATTTTCATTGCAGAAAGATCTTCTGCAGTACCATCTGCATTGAACTTAACATCGAGCAACTCTGCCAAATCCACAGCACCTGCTTGTCTGATTTCTATACTTTTTGTTGTAGGATAAGCAGATGATTCAGAGGTTACTTCCACTGTTGCAGTACGTATTTTTGCGATATCACTTGTGGCTACTGTAAGCACTAACTGCTCATTTGTTAATGATTTTTGAGTAATCCATTTTACATTTTCAGGAATGATACATTTCAATGAAGGTAAATTAGTACTAATTGCGACAATGACATCTTTTCCTTCCTTTCCGACAGATGCATTTTCGGGAGTTACTATTAACCTTGGACCACCCGGTTGAATACAGTTCAATATGAAGTCCGGAACAGATGAATTTTGAGTAGAAGATAATATAACTTGAGCTTTTCTTTCTTCCAACCCTTCATTCTCGGTTGCTGTAAATGAAACTTCTTTGAAACCGACTCCTTCTGCGATATCAACTTTAAACCATTCGTTACCTTCAGGAATTGTTATTTTCCAGTCCAGGTTGCTCATTACCCTCAATGTTAGATTTTCAACATTACCAGTCAAGTTATAGTCTCCACCACTGATACCACCAACAGAATTTCCGTTTTTATCAACCAAGCGTAATACAGGAGGCTCTTTTACTCCATCTTCAGAATTGTCTGAACAGGAGATAATACCCATACACATGAATAATGCAAGCATCATCCAGACATTCATTAATAAATTCTTTTTCATTAGTTTATTCATTATAAGTTATACATTGTGGCAGTGTAAACTGCCTTATTAATTGTTTTATGAAACTCATTATTTATTTGATGACCGCTACTCCTTTGGGAGCTTTCACTTCTGATATTACATTGCCATTTGCTTGCCTCTCATGGTAAATTTGTATTTCACCATAGGGAGTTGGAAATGTACCCTTCACCCACTGTAGATCTCCTAAATGAGGAGTTATACGTACTTGACGACATCCAGGTTCTAGTACTTCCACACCTAAAATGTGACGACTTAACCAAGAAGTTGGGCCTGAAGCCCAACCGTGGCACAAACTATGGCGGAAGCCTACATAGCAATAAGCACCACAGTCACCATGAATATCTTTTTTCCCTTCCGGCACTAATTCATCAATGGGAGCTGCATTCGGAATCCAATTGATATCGAAATCTTCCCAAAAACTAGTAGCTCCTAAGTCAATCATTGCTCCCCAATATTCACGAATCACGTCCAATGCCCCTTGATAATTGCCGGCCGCAGCCATTGCTTCCAACATATAATAGCCATAAAAAGTAGAGAAGCCTTGTGCGCCATTTATTGAAAGAAATTCTTTATCAGCTTTTGGGGCATCAATTAATCCTGTAATCGCCATTAATGCGGCCACTTGCTTGGAGCCGGGAGCATCGGGAGCCGGGCAGGAAGCTAAAAACTTTTTATAAACTTTGGATGCAGCTTTTACCAATTTCTTCTCGGCAGCTTTACAGTCATTAGACAATTGTCTGTCTTTAAATAGTTCTGCAAATTCAACTCCGACTCGCATTCCCCAAACCATTAAGGCTTGGAGTCCTGCTGCAATTGCATCTTTGTTGCTATTCGATGGCCAATCCAAAAAACGAGTGCCATCCAGACATTCCTGCCCATC
>DXOJ01000178.1:4580-8030 GCA_019412865.1 Bacteroides sp.
GCTATAATATAATCACGTGATTGTTCCAGATAGGCTTTATTTCCATGATAGCGATACCATTCGTAATGGCACAACAGCCACCAAATAGAATAAGAGGAGAATCCTGCATTCATCCAATGTGGTAATGGCGTGATATCACGCATTAAATCCAAACTTTTAGGTACCACTTCATTGTAACCGAACACACAGTTTACAGTCATCACCTCTGGATAGGAATCACCTATCCAGACCAAACGGTCACGTTTAATTCCATCCCAGAGATGATTCTGCATATTCAGATGAACGGTATAAGCTCCCGTTCTCCATATTGTGTTAAGTTTCTCATCATTACATTTGAAAGAACCACGATACGGAATATCGCGCATGATAGAGATTGCACGGACCTCCTTAAGCTCAAGTATTGCGTCTGTATCCAATAGATCAATGCGCACAAAACGAAAGCCGGAATTTCCTGTTTCATATACTCCGAGCCATGGAAGGATAAGCTCTTGATCTCTAATAGCATGATCGTTTGTCGCTCCTCCTTTGCCGTCTATGTCAGACATTGCCTCACTGACTGATTCGCCATAACGAAGACGGATTCTTACCGGCTTATGGCTTGGCCAGGCACCAGTGACCAATTGTACTCCACCATGAAGCTCTTTCCCGAAATCAAGAAGAATAGCTGGACGAGCTCCATCTGTAGAAGATAGTTGGCAATATGCGGCGGCCTTGGTCATTTTCTCTTTCTTGCCTTGTAAACCGGTGTTTATTGATTCGTAATCGTAATACGCTCCCCAATAAGCCTGACCATCCCCTTGGTTTAACAAAAAATTACAATTTGTGATATGATCACTATCTTGTTGCCAAACAATCCGGGTGGGAGTAATGTATGTACGTACACGCGGATCACGCTCTTGGGCATATATCACACACGCACTTAAAAGTGAGAATATAATTGTCAATTGTACTTTCATTATTATTTTTCATTAGTTAATTAATGCTTGTATATTGGTTTTATTTGTTTGCCTAAAGTATCATATATCTTCAACGACAAACATCCACCATGTACATCAAAATAACGGACTTCTAAGGGGTGCCATCCTTTCGCCAATGCACGTTGACATGATACTTCTTTTTTCTGATGTCGTCCTTCGTTGTCTACAATCATTTCGCCATCTACTTTTAGTGTACTACCATCATCAGATGAAAGGTAGAATGAGTAGATACCATCAACCGATACATAAAAATAACCAGTAAAAATTAAACCTACTCCGCTATCTGATAAATTACGAATATCTACTCCTGAGGGAATAGCGACATCGTCGATGGTGCTCTTTTCTTTTAAATGATAATTTTCTATTGCCTGGCAAGAAGAAATATTACCTTCATAGCATGTAAGCATTAATCCTTCTTTCTCCGGAACCTTAATGTCTGCTGGAACATATCCATCCTGTTTTTTATAAGAAGTACGGAAAACTTTACTCGATTTTCCATTAGGACGATACGCACGGAAGGCAAAATCTGCAGAATTCCGGATGGATATAGGGGCAGTGTATACTGCCGATTTTTCGGTTGGCTCTGTGCCATCGTCTGTATAATGGATAACAGCGTCCGGATCAGGGGAAATAACATTTACTTTAGTTTCACCGATAAAAGTATTTGTATCGCAAAATCCTTCCAAATCAACCATGCGGTAATCTATTCCCAATACATCTAAACGGTTGAATTGTCCAATCATGCGTTTCTGGAAGCTTTCCCAGTTGTAATTTGCTGCTTGCGACCAACCAGATTCTGCAATAGCAAGCAATCGAGGGAATGCCATATAATACATTCGTTCACGAGAAGGAATGAATTCTCCCCATATATTTCCTTGTACTCCCAATATTTTTTTTGATTGAGATTCGTTCAATGAGTCTAGTAAAGAAACTGATTCACAAATTAGCTTGGTAGACTGTCTTATTTCAGGATAATCTAAATAGAAATCATAGTTTGGGCAGAGAATGACCGAATTGCCTTGGGCTATGGATTTTTTTACAACCTCTTTTTCATAGCTTTGCCACCACATTACTGTAGCCGTGGGCGACACTCCACCTTGCAATATTTCATCCCAGCCAATCAGACGTTTTCCATGTTCATTGAAATATTGTTCCATTTGATGAATAAACCATGATTGTAGTTCTTCTTCGGTCCTTAAACCATTCGTTTTCATCCGCTCTTGACAATCTGGACACTTTTTCCAATTCTTTTTTGAAACTTCATCCGCTCCTAAATGTACATATTCAGAAGGAAAAAGACGAAAAATCTCATCATACACGTTTTTACAAAACTCTAAAGCACTCTCTTTGCCAGGACAAATAGGAGAAGAAATATTCATCGGTGCTCCTTTTTGCGAGAAACAGGAAACATTCTCATAAAGGCTGACTGCAGTTTGCATGTGTCCTGGCATGTCTATTTCTGGAATTACGTCAATACCACGTACTGCTGCATATTTTATAATTTCACGTATATCTTCCTGTGTATAGAATCCTCCATATAATGTGTCTCCTTCTATAATTCGTAATTTATCAGAAGGAATATTGAGAGAGGGATTCTTCTCTCTTTTTGAACGATTCATGCAAATACGATCTTGGTCATTAAATGTACGCCATGCTCCTTTCTCTGTCAGTAGAGGATATTTTTTGATTTCAATACGCCACCCTTGGTCATCAGTCAAATGCCAATGAAACTTATTCATTTTATAAAGTGCCATTACATCTAACAGCTCTTTTACTTCTTCTTTACTGAAAAAATGGCGAGCTACATCAAGTAACACACCTCTCCATGCGAAACGGGGTTCATCCGTGATAGAAACAGTTGGTATTGACCAAACTGTATCCAAAACAACAGCTGATGTTTCTATTGCAGCAGGAAGCATTTGACGGACTGTTGATATAGCAGCTATTACACCGGCATAATTGGCCGAAGATATGTGTATTTGATCCGGGGTAACC
Organism: Bacteroides sp.; assembly: GCA_019412865.1. GTDB lineage: Bacteria > Bacteroidota > Bacteroidia > Bacteroidales > Bacteroidaceae > Bacteroides. The sequence goes on from DXOJ01000178.1 coordinate 7,553, forward strand.
TTTAATGTGTAATTGCCATCTTTGTGAGGTAATTCTCCGTTTATACGTAATTGAATATGACCACTCCCATCTCTTTTAACAACAAACTTATAACCAGTGGCACGTTGCAGGATGGTAACTAGATAATCAGCGGCCGGCTTTAAGGAGGAATCATTTATACAGATAATCATATTGTCCTGTAAAATGAAAGCTCCTTTTCCTATTGTTAGCTGGGCAGGTTCAGGAAGCAACTTTAATGTCCTTTCTGGACGGCTGATAGAATTTGTGCATGAAGTGTGGACTAGTAATAAAATAACTAGCCAAATCCCCCATATTGCTTTTTTATTGTCTATATACATAATTGCTTTTTTATTTTATGATTATCCATAGATAACCGGACGGACCTTATACAAATTAATACTATCTATCGTCAACGTTTTCTTAGGATTTTCCAGATAAATATTGTGAGTCCACCATTCTATCTCAGCTTGTGTATAGC
>DXOJ01000179.1 GCA_019412865.1 Bacteroides sp.
CTTTACAGCAGGTTTTGATTTATCAACAGCTTTTTCTTTTACTACCGGCTCTTTAGCATTAGTAGCCTTTTTGACCACCGTTTTCTTTGCCGCTTCTACTTTTGCCTGTAATTTAGCCAATATCTTTTCCAATTCAGTAATCTCATCCCCCTGATTCTTAATGGTAGTCAATAAAGAATTTAATTCTTCACTGTCTACATCGGCAGGATATAGTGCATCTACCCGTTTGATAAAGTCACCCAGAATATTCATATAGTTAGTGAAAGCATCATAAGGAGAATCATAGATTCCACGATTCAACCACATACCATTATTCTTCGTTGTCATAAAACGGAAGTTATTGCTAGCCTGCAAATAATCCCAATCCTGTTTGATACGACGGTCGTCACACAAATGAACACGTTCAGCTACACTATACAATTTATTAAAAGCCTCGCGTTGCATAACATTACCCAGCCAACAACTAGTATCTCTCTCTTCATCCACCCACGACATCGGATATGCAACATTGAGTTGTGATACTGATTTCAGCTTCGTTACAATTTCAGTCGGTGTAGAGAAAGTAATTCCCTTAGCCTTTGCACATTCCGGCAACGCTTTTAAGAATTCAAGAATATTAGAGGATAACGGTTGAGCCATACCAAGCGAACTCAATTCCATAAAGATATTAATAACTTGCTCTTCTTGCGGCAATGCATCGATCCAATTAATATACTTATCAGCAAACAACGGATATTCCGCCCACTCCGAATTAGAAAAGCGCAAACTGATGTCGTCAGAGAGTTTGAAATCCCGCAACAAGAGCTTAAGACTTGGAGCTTGATTACAGTGATAAACATAATGCGGACTCTTCCACCCCAACACATGTTTAGCACCTTCCGTCAACATCCCCTTGAAGCCCATAGAAGCTACCAATCCACCAATTTCATCAGAATAAATCAGACTAGAGTTGCGGAACACTTTCGGTTCTTTGCCAAACATCTGTTTCATCTTATCACGTTGACGAAGTACTTCTTCACGGAAGCAATCCTCGTTAGCCAGTGAAGACAAACCATGCGAATAAGGTTCACATAAGAACTCACAACAACCAGTTTCATTTAACTGATGCAATAAATCAATGACTGCCGGAGCATGAATTTCCAATTGTTCCAAGGCTACTCCCGAGATAGAAAGTGCTACTTTAAAAGCACCACCCGAGTTTTTCGCCATCTCGATCAACGCATTGAGAGCAGGAATATACGAACGTTCAGCGACCTCATTCATACCCGTTTCGTTGGCATAATCATCATAATAATAATGGTCATTACCAATATCGAAGAAACGATAACGTTTCAAATGGATAATTTGATGTATTTCAAAATAAAGACAGATAGTTCTCATTTTATTTATTGTTTTGTTATTTACCATAGTTTCTTAACACAGACTCGTAGAGAGCACGGATTCTCAAGCCAACTTTTTCCCACGTAATCCCATCTACTTCCTTCTTTCCCTCTTCTTTGAGATATTCGAAAAGAGACGGATTGGTACACAGAGAATGGATAGCGTCAGCCATTGCATGAATATCCCAATAGTCAGTTTTTATCACCTTATCAAGAATCTCGCCACATCCAGACTGCTTAGAAATGATGGAAGGTGTTCCACACTGCATGGCTTCCAGCGGAGCGATACCGAAAGGTTCAGAGACAGACGGCATGACAAATACATCACTGTTCTTATAAACCTCATATACCTGTCTGCCTTTCATGAAGCCCGGGAAGTGGAATCGATCGGCAATACCACGTTCAGCAACCAAGTTAATCATGGCATTCAACATATCGCCTGACCCCGCCATTACAAAACGAATATTACGAGTACGCTGCAATACAAGCGCAGCAGCTTCTACAAAATATTCCGGTCCTTTCTGCATCGTAATACGTCCAAGGAAAGTGACCACCTTTTCTTTTGAGTGATCGGGACGTGGAATATCCAGCAGTTCCTGCGACAATGGATAAACAGCATTATGCATGGCAAATACCTTTCTGGGGTCCTGATGATACTCGTTAATAACAGTGCGACGAGTAAGCTCGGATACGCACATGATACAATCGGCATGATCCATACCATTCTTCTCAATCGAATAAACAGTAGGATTGACTTTGCCACGAGAACGGTCAAAATCCGTAGCATGCACATGGATGCAAAGCGGCTTTCCGCTAACCATTTTGGCATGTACTCCGGCAGGGTAAGTCAGCCAGTCATGCGCATGAATGATATCAAACTCCTGCTGACGGGCTACTACTCCGGCAATGATCGAGAAATTATTAATTTCTTCGTGCAAGTTCCCGGGATAACCACCAGCAAACTCCATACACCCCAAATCATTCACATGCATATAAGAAAAATCGGCATAAATATGATCGCGGAAAGAGTAATATTCTTCCGGTGTCATTTCCAACAAGCGGGACTTCAAGTAGTCGTAGTTGACATCACGCCACACGATGGGTACTTGATTCATACCGATTATTTTCAAGAACTTTTCTTCTTCACCGCTCGGTTTAGGCATACAGAAAATCGTCTCCATATCACCTTGCAGACTCAATCCTTTAGTTATTCCATAAGAAGCAACCGCAAGACCACCATATATTTTGGGAGGGAATTCCCATCCAAACATTAAAACTTTCATCTTCGTTCCTCCTTTTTTAATAATACTTAGACAGTAGCTTTAAGACACGCAGTATTTCTGCTACATTCATCGCAAACGATACTGCGCCGCGTCCTTTGAAAGGCGGGTTCCCATCGAATAGCTCGGGAATGGAACCAACACAATGACTTGTCATTTCGTCATCATAACTAATCAGTTGGCGTTCAACGAATGACAATCCGCTCATCTTATAAATTCGAAGATAAGCTTCCAGATAGAACCCCATCAACCAAGGCCAAGCAGTTCCCTGATGATAAGCATAATCCCGTTGTATCTGCGGACCCACATAGTTAGGATTATATCCACCACTCTTCGGACTCAACGAACGAATTCCTTTCGGAGTGAGCAGCTCTTTGGTCACAATATCAAGCACCTGTTTCTTTTGTGCACGATCCAAAGGAGAATAATCAAACGCTACGGTAAATATCATGTTAGGACGTACACTCCAATCCATCATATTACCGTCTACATAATCAAGCAGATAACCATATTCGTTACGGAATACCTCGACAAAAGACTTTCCGGTTACTTCTGCCTGCGCATCGAGTTCATCCGCCAAGTATACGTCTCCTCCTTCGCGCACCAAATCAGCTATAAAACGCAACGCATTATACCACAACGCATTAAATTCAACAATATACCCCGTACGAGGAATCACCGGATGTCCGTTCACTGTAGAATTCATCCATGTAATCGCCTTATCCGTACCGTTGGCAAAAAGTAATCCATTATCATGCAAGAAAAGATTCTCATGTTTCCGCTGACGAATAAACTCCATTATATCTTTCAGAAGTTCTCCGTATTTCTGACGACATTGCTCACGGGAAGTTTCTTTTGCATATTGCTGCAAAGCCCAGACAGCCCAAAGCAAAACGTCAGGATGCTCCATTTCATAAATCTTGTAGCCTACTGGTTCTTCATTTATAAAATTGCGAATTGCCTTTTCCGCCGTTTTCATCACATCCTCAAACTGATCGACCTCATCGAGCGCAAGCGTCAGTCCCGGCAGGGCAATGAACATATCACGTGCACGACATTTAAACCACGGATAACCGGCAAGAATATAATGTTCGTCTTCCTGCTGGTTATGGAACTGATGAGCGGAATTCTTCAGACAATGGTAAAAGCTATCACGAGGGGTACGATCAAGCACTTCAGCCTCAAATGTTTGTTTCAATCTACGGGGAGTCACTTCTGAAGTTCCGGCAGAGAATACGATGCTCTCCCCTTTCTTTATATCCACCTCAAAATAACCGGGAACATAAAGGTCTTCATTGAAGTCATACCCACGCTCTTGTTCTTTCGGGTATTCAATACCCCGATACCAGTCAGGCATGAAATGAAACTCACACTTTTTATTCAACTGCATATATAGTTCCGGATATCCGGGATACATACAGGTTTTAATACCATTTTCCACAAGTTGATACTCGCGGCTTGCCTGCGCATTTTCATGTGTGTACTCACGTACACTCCTGAAAGCGAGGAACGGGCGGAAGCGCAAAGTCGTAGCCGAATGCGCATCCAGCAAAGTATAACGAATCAGGATTCTATTTTCATGATGTACAAAGATTTTTTCTTTGCGGAGGATAACACCTCCGACACGGTAAGTTGTTGCCGGGATATGCTCACAATCAAACTCGCGGATATACTTGTGTCCGTTAGGACTAAAGTTGTTTCCCTGATATTTGTGCAATCCCAAGTTAAACTCCGCACCGTGTTGAATTACCGTTTCATCAAGAGAAGATAGCAGCACATGATTTTCATCGTCGA
>DXOJ01000018.1 GCA_019412865.1 Bacteroides sp.
CAATGTTCCTTCTTATGGGATATCAATTCAATAACTAATTATAATGTATACCATGAACATGAAAAAGAATTTTCTAACAATGCTACTAGCATTGGCTCTATGCAGTTCGACTTTTGCTCAATGGAAACCTGCCGGTGACAAAATCAAGACATCGTGGGGAGAACAGCTTGATCCTAAAAACGTATTGCCGGAATATCCGCGTCCTATCATGGAACGCAGTGACTGGAAAAACCTGAACGGGCTTTGGAAATATGCAATCACCAAAAAGGGTGATCCTACTCCTGCTGCTTACCAGGGTGATATTCTTGTTCCTTTTGCCGTAGAATCGTCTTTATCAGGCGTAGGCAAAATGATAAACGAGAAAGAAGAATTGTGGTACCAACGCACTTTCGACGTTCCTTCCAACTGGCGTGGCAAACAAGTCCTGTTGCACTTCGGAGCAGTAGACTGGAAAGCAGAGGTTTGGGTGAATGACGTAAAGGTAGGTGAACACACAGGTGGATTTACTCCTTTCTATTTCGATATTACTTCCGTACTTAATAAAGGAAATAATGACCTGGTAGTAAAAGTATGGGACCCTTCAGATCGTGGCGAACAACCCAGAGGAAAACAAATAGCAAACCCTCATGGCATTTGGTACACTCCGGTTACAGGTATCTGGCAAACAGTGTGGTTGGAACCGGTGGCAACACAATACATTGCTAATCTGAAAACTACTCCTGATATTGATAATAACTCTGTTAAGGTAGAAGTGGCTGCCAACACAACTTCTGCAGACAAAGTGGAAGTAAAAGTATTCGATGGCAAGAATCTTGTAGCCAAAGGTGCAGCGTTGAACGGAGTACCCGTTGAACTGGCAATGCCTGCTAATGCTAAACTATGGTCGCCAGACTCTCCTTTCCTTTACAATATGGAAGTGACCCTGTATAAAGACGGAAAAGCAATAGACCAAGTAAAGAGCTATACTGCTATGCGTAAATACTCTGTTCGCAAGAGTCCGAATGGCATCACTCGCCTGCAATTGAACAACAAAGACTACTTCCAGTTCGGTCCGCTCGACCAGGGATGGTGGCCTGATGGTTTATATACTGCACCAACAGATGAAGCATTGGTTTATGACTTGAAAAAGACAAAAGACTTCGGCTACAACATGGTACGTAAGCACGTCAAGGTAGAACCTGCACGCTGGTACACTCATTGCGACCAGTTGGGATTGATCGTATGGCAAGATATGCCGAACGGTGGCCCTAGCCCACAGTGGCAGGCACGCAACTATTTCAACGGTACAGAAGTAATCCGTTCTGCTGCTTCCGAAGCTAACTACCGCAAAGAGTGGAAAGAAATCATCGACTGTCTGTACTCTTATCCAAGTATCGCTGTATGGGTACCTTTCAACGAAGCATGGGGACAATTCAAAACTCCGGAAATCGTAGCTTGGACCAAAGAATACGATCCTAGCCGACTGGTGAATCCTGCCAGTGGTGGTAATCACTACACTTGTGGCGATATTCTCGACCTTCACCACTATCCGGGACCAAACATGTTCCTTTACGATCCGAGACGTGCTACCGTATTGGGTGAGTACGGAGGTATCGGCCTTGTAGTAGAAGGAAACACTTGGGTGAATGACAAGAAAAACTGGGGTTATGTGAAGTTCAATACATCGGACGAAGTAACAAACGAATACATTAAATATGGCAGACATCTGTTGGAATTGATCCAGAAAGGATTCTCTGCTGCCGTATATACTCAGACAACAGACGTAGAAGGTGAAATCAACGGTCTGCTCACTTACGACCGTAAAGTAATCAAAATGGATGAAGCTAAAATCAGAGAAATCAATCAAAAAATCTGTAACTCTCTGAATAAAGAATAATTAGCACAATACTCTTTTCCTTGTTGAATTTAAAACAGCACCTCTGAAGGTCTATATTCAGGGTGCTGTTTTTTATATTTTTATTTTTTCCGATGGGTTTACTCTTCTTCCTGCATGAAGATCTTTACCTGATTCCAGCTATTCTCCGTATCATTCGAAACTTTCTCACCGGGTGTAGAGCGTCCTTCTTCCAGATATTTCTTCATAGTCCGTTTCATCTCTTTCACCTCATTCTCATAACGTTTGTCACCGATGATGTTTTCTTTTTCCGAAGGATCTTTCACGATATCAAACAATTGCATCGGGGGGAATTTAGCCACATCAACAGGTTTAACGGGATATGTCCAACCACCGGAACCTCCGTAAAATACCAATTTCAGTTGGGGAGTGCGTAAAGACAAATACCCCTCTCCTGCTTCATGTACCAGGTCTTTACGGGCGGAAGTGCCTTTCTTACTCAATATCGGCCACATACTATAACTGTCAACGGCTTCTTCCGTCTCCAAATTGTGATTGAGCATTTGGGCAAAGGTAGCATAAAAGTCAATCAATGAAACCAAAGAATTGTTTGTCTCTTTCCCGTATTTTCCTTTCCAGGAGACAATGAGCGGGATTCTGTGACCGCCTTCATAAATATCGCTCTTATAACCTTTGTAGATATAACTGGGGAAATGTCCCTGTTTTTCCATATCTTTTACGCCTATATAAGCAGCACAGCCATTGTCCGAAGCAAATACGATGATGGTGTTATCTAGTTGTTTATTCTTCTTCAATGTTTCTACAATTTGGCGCACCATGTCGTCTATCATGACTACAAAATCACCATAAGGGCCGATACTGGTTTTACCCTGAAATTCTTTCGAAGGCAATATAGGTGTGTGAGGAGCAGTAATAGGCAAATATAAAAAGAACGGTTTCTTACTGCCTTTCTGCTCATTGATATAGTTCAGGCTGTGACGGATGATGTTGGGAAAACATTCTTCCGGTTTGAAGTCGGCCCCTGCCATTCCTCCGTGCATCAGTAAAGCCAGGTTCTTTTTCTGGGGTTCTATTACATGATCGGGGATAGAGGTTGCTTTATTGTTTTCCACATAAACATAGGGAGAAATATCCAGTGATGCAGGGATGCCGAAGTAGTAATCAAATCCTCTGTCGGTAGGTCCGTTCTTGATTGGAAGCGAGAAATCAATATCTTTCATGCTTCTGCCATTGTCCGTATATCCCCAGTCCCAGCCTAAATGCCATTTGCCGATACAAGCAGTATTGTATCCGTTGGCTGAAAACATTTGTGCGATTGTGCGACGTTCAGGGTCGATCATAGCAGGCGAATCACCATCAAGACCGCCTCGTTTCAGTTTGGTACGCCACGGATATCTTCCGGTCAGGAGAGAATATCTGGAAGGAGTGGATAAAGCGGAGGAAGCATGGGCATCCGTAAAGGCAATTCCGTGCTCGGCCAGCTTGTCGATGTTAGGAGTATGAATTTTAGATTCGGGATTAAAGGCGGAGATGTCTCCGTAGCCTAAGTCGTCAGCCAATATAAACACGATATTGGGTGTTTGCGCTTTTGCAACAGTTACTGCAAGAAGTGCAGAAGAGATTGTGATTAGTTTATTCATATATTTAATGTATTAAAACCGTAGTTAATAGGTGATATCGCCTATGCCTTCATGTTTTCCAAGCGGCATGCCCGTATTATCCTACTGCCATCTCTTTCGTTCCACTCCAGTGAACGGTTCCTTTCACTCCAGTGAACAGGCCTGTGCACTCTAGTGAACAGATCGTGCCACTCCAGTGGAACGATATAGATGCTTTATCAATAACAAGGCAAGAACGAATGGAAAACAGGAGGATATCAGGTTGTTTGAACGGAGAATGCTCTTCATCTGTTTTCAATGTAAGCGTTTACAGTCCCCATCATCCGTGCAATTTCGATGAGAAGTGCATGAGAAATGCACGATAGAACTATGAGAAGTGTATGAGAAATCACTGAAAAATGCATGAGAGAAAGCCCTTTTTCCGTTAAAATATCTATAAAAAGTATGAGAGATGCCTGTTTTAAAAACATCTCTCATACTATATACATTTGATTACAAGC
>DXOJ01000180.1 GCA_019412865.1 Bacteroides sp.
GAGCTTGCCCAATCCCAATTTTTTAGCCAATTTATCAGGCATAGTATATCCCAACGTTATATTCTTTATTTTAAAGAATGATCCATCTACATACGACAACGCTGCAAAGCCCGGATAATAGCTCAACTTATCCTTGATAGAAGCATCCATGGCTGGAAAATCGTTCGAAGGATTTGTTTCAGACCATACATTGAAATAAGTAGGATAGTTGTTCAACCCTGTCGGGTCATAATCCGTCAATACAGAATATTTAATCATCTGTCCCCAACGCATATACATATAAATACTTAAATCAAAATCTTTATATGTCAAAGTATTCTGGAAACCCATTGTCCAATCCGGAGAGTTATGTCCCAATACTTGATAATCATCAGCAGACACAGAATATGTATTAGAAGCATCATAACGGATTTCCTGTCCGTCAGCATTCACCTTCGTATAGTAGACACTACCGTCCGTATCCGTATGCCGCACCATATCAGGCACATTAATCTTTATAGATCCCGGCTTCAATCCAAACACAGCAGCATCAGCTTCTTCACCTTTCTGCCAGATACCATCCAATTTGTAGTGATAAAAAGAGTTGATTGCACTACCTACCGCATACGTATAATCGCCATTGATTACTTTATCATTAGCAGTTCCGGTCAGTTTCGTAATCTCTTCCTTATTATATGCAAAAGTCAGAGCCGATGTCCATTGAAAATTTTTAGTTTCAATGTTGCGGGTATTCAAAGCAAGCTCAAGACCTTTATTTTTAGTTTCACACAAGTTTATATTGGTCAGATATTGCTCTTTAGAACTATAGGAACCGTTCACTACAGGTAATGATTTTTTCCATATCACACCTTCCGTCTTAGTCTTATACATATCCAATGTCACATTGATACGATTATTCAGGAAAGAAGCATCAATACCGATATTGGTGTTCTTTGAACGTTCCCATGTCAGTTCCGGATTAGCTATTATTTTAGTGAGATTATAAATCTGCGTTTTTTCACCACCTAACGTCAACCATCCGGACTCCAGAGAAGAAGAGGAAGAATAAGGATCAATACTGGCCGTACCAGAAATACCGTAACCCACACGAATTTTTAAATTATCCAACCAGTTTCTTGTACTTTCCATAAACTTCTCGTCAGAAATACGCCATCCCAATGAAACAGCCGGGAAATTAGACCATTTATGATCTTTAGCCAAACGTGAAGAACCATCCCGACGAATAGAAGCAGAAAGCAAATACCTACCCAATAGAGAGTAGTTGATACGTCCTACTAATCCGACTCCTTTAGACATGGTATAACTGGATGAATTCTTCTGAACGGCAGCTTTTTCCAATCCTTCCCACAAATATTTATTGTTAGCAATACCTGTTCCTGTCATTTCCGTGTTATCCGTCTGGTTATGATTCCAGGTAGACACACCAGTAAGCGTAAATTCATGTATCTTAGCAATATTAAAGTTGTAAGTTACGATATTTTCCCACTTATAATTATATGATCTGTTTTGAGTAATCTTGGCATTCGTATCTGTCTCTACATTTCCTCCCGCTTTATAAAAGTTGTACGAGCCATCTCCCTGGAAACTATTCGAACGGGAATAAGTCAACGTCCCATTCACGCGTGACTCCCATGTCAATCCTTTAATCGGAGTTATTTTAATATAAGGATTCACATACAGTTTTGTATTCTGGGATTGGTTTCTCCAATTACTTTTATTATTCATCAAAAGATTCAAATAGCCGGCATCCCCTTCAATCGGATAAGGATTAACATTGCCATTCTCGTCATAGATTTCACCATAAGGAATAGCCGTCATACCATCTTGAATCTTTGCAAAAGGCTTATTCTGATGCACATAAGATGCCTGAATACTAATTCCTGTAGTAAACCATTTATTGATTGTGTGATCGATGCGAATATTTGTTGAATACAATTTATAATTATCATCGTTGTATTGTCCGTTTTCATCCGAAAAATTCATAGACATATAAGCCTTTGTATTTTTTGTACCTCCTGAAACCGACAAACTATAATTCTGAACAGTCCCCGTATGCAGCAATTCATCTACCCAGTCAATGTATTTCCCGTTTTGATAAGCTTTATAATAAGCAGGGTTAGTAAACATATTGGCATCATCCACATAAGTACCCGCATTTTTATGGGCTGTACGCAAGCCCTCCATGTAGGTTTCTCCTTGGCGGACTTCCGGCATTGTAGACCAGCTGTTTATACCAAAAAAAGCATTAAAATTAGCAGTCAATTTTCCTTCTTTTCCGCCTTTGGTAGTAATGATTACAACACCATTGGCACCGGAAGAACCATAAACAGCCGTAGAAGAAGCATCTTTCAACACTTCAATAGATTCAATATCATTCGGATTCAGTGTCGCATAGTCACCCGGCATCCCGTCAATAATAAACATAGGATTACCACTTGCTGTCAATGAACGGTTACCGCGCAATTGCATTTTCACTCCTGAACCCGCTTGACCCGATTCTCTCGTAATATCCAATCCCGCTACTTTACCCTGCAACGCTTCCATCGGGTTTGTGCCCGGATTCATCGTAATGTCTTCCGATTTCACTGAAGCAACCGCCCCTGTTAAATCACGTTTCTTCACTGCACCGTAGCCAATGACCACCACTTCATCCAATGCCTGTGTGTCCGAAACCATTTTCACATTGACCGGTCCGTTACCCGTCACAGTCACCGTTTGTTCTTTGTAACCGATATAAGAAATGACCAGTTCTTTTCTTCCCGCCGGAAGATTGATAGAGAAGTTACCGTTAAAATCGGTAATCGTACCTGTACTTGTTCCTTTCACAACGATAGAAACCCCAATCAACGGCTCCCCGCTTTCATCAATGATAGTTCCTTTCACAGTTTTCGTTTGTGTGACAACTTGCACCATAGTATTAGAAACTCCATCTTCTGCATACACAGAATATGACAGAGGGGCAGACAATAAAGACAGCCCTAAAATCATGGAAGCGCGTCTATGATGATTCTTCCATGCTTCAACAAATGCATTACATCTCATTCGTTCTAATTTAAAGTTAATATTAATTCTCGTTGTTTTGCAAAAACTATTCGATTATAATCTTAATTAAAGACGAAGCTAATTTTAATACGTACTCACTTTTCATACCATATTTCTCCTATAAAATACATTTTCTCCATTAAATACGCAACTATATATTATACTTTACTTCAAGCAGCTCCAACAAATTCTTTATTTTGTTGTTGAATAAAGAATAAAAAGTGTAAATTTGTACCTAGATGCCACTGAAACTAACAACATATTATCATGGGAAGGATATTCCTGAATTGCCGGGAAAAAACACCTTCCATTCCAAAGAGTTATTTCTGATTTATGAAGCAACTCCTGGGTATACTCCTTTATTAATAGTG
>DXOJ01000181.1 GCA_019412865.1 Bacteroides sp.
ATTTGCAGCGAAGGTAGAGATTTTATTATTGAGCCTTTTTTTGAGTGCTTACAAATCATCGCATATTACCAATTAAATCTTAGAAGAACTAAGATTAGTTCATTCCTGCCTTGTTTTACTCCAATTCAACTACTGATTCGCATAAATCAGTGTCTGAATACTATAGGATTACGATGCCTGATTTTATATCTGTTCCGTCCTTCTATCAGCGAATGGGCGTCATTCCCATCTTCTTTGCCCGTTCCAGCATGAAAGCATGAGCCGCCTCATATTCATTCGGAATCACTCCATCCAAGATTGCATCTTTGATAGCACTCTTCAAGACTCCGACTTCACGACAAGGTTCCAAGCCGAAAATCTCCATAATTTCTTCTCCGCTCACAGGTGGCTGGAAATTACGGACACGGTCTTTCTCTTCCAAATCCTTCAGTTTCTGTCGAACCAACTGGAAGTTATTCAGGAAACGCTGTTTACGTTCCATATTCTTGGAAGTAATATCCGCTTCGCAAAGCATCATCAAGTCGTCAATGTCATCACCCGCTTCAAAGAGCAGACGACGTACAGCCGAGTCTGTCACGACATCATCCGCGATAACGATCGGGCGCATGTGCAGGCTGACCAGCTTTTGTACATACTTCATCTTCTCATTCATCGGCAACTTCATCTTGCGGAAGATATGCGGAATCATCTTTTCACCGATAAAGTTATGATTATGGAACGTCCATCCCACTTTAGGCTCCCAACGTTTCGTGGCAGGTTTGGCAATGTCGTGCAACAAAGCAGCCCAACGCAGCCAAAGGTTATCAGTCTTCTTGCTGATATTATCCAGCACTTCCAACGTATGATAAAAATTATCCTTGTGAGAACGTCCGTTCCGTGTTTCCACACCCTGCAAGGCGGCAAATTCCGGAAAAATCAACGACAGCAAACCGCTACGCTCCAAATCAATAAATCCTTTTGAGGGGATTGGAGAAAGAATAATCTTATTCAGTTCGTCCGCAATACGTTCACGGGATATAATTTCAATCCGTTCCTTATTCCGGCAAAGCGATTCGAAAGTATCATCGTCAATGTAAAAACCCAATTGCGTAGCAAAACGGATGCAACGCATCATGCGCAAGGGATCATCGCTGAAAGTAATATCCGGGTCGAGGGGCGTGCGGATTGTCTTTTCCTTCATATCCTCCAAACCTCCAAACGGATCTACCAATTCACCAAAACGTGCTTTATTGAGACATACGGCCAGAGCATTGATCGTGAAATCGCGACGATTCTGATCGTCTTCCAGCGTGCCGTCTTCAACAATAGGTTTACGCGAATCCCGTTGATAAGATTCTTTACGTGCACCAACAAACTCTACTTCCGTGCCTCTATATTTTACTTGTGCTGTTCCGAAATTCTTGAAAACAGAAACATGAGCACCACGTCCCAACTGTTTTCCAAGGGCTTCCGCCATTGCAATTCCACTTCCTACAACTACTACATCTATATCTTTAGAGGGACGCTGCAGAAAAATATCACGAACGTAACCACCTACCACATAACACTCCATACCGAGTGTATCAGCCGTTTCGGCTATCTGTCCGAAGATGGGTTCGCTAAAATGCTGCTTCAATTCCTCTTGAGTCAACTCTATCATTCTTTTTAGTTATAAGTTTTGAGGGGACAAAATTACAAAAATAAGGGATATATTTGTATTTTTGTCGCTAATAAAACCAGTAAATAGAATTTGTGATGAAAAAACTGATTATCCTCTTTTGTGGTACGCTGGCATTAGCTGCCTGCGGAAATGGCTTTGAGAAAAAAGCCAATGAAAAACTGATGGTTGCCAAGGCTGCCTACGAACGTGGCAACTATGAAGAAGCTAAGTTACAAATTGACAGTATCAAGATTCTCTATCCCAAAGCGTTCGAAGCACGTAAGGCGGGACAGGCACTGATGCTCGATGTTGAAACAAAGGCACAGCAAAAAACGCTTGCTTACCTGGATAGCGCCTTTCAGGCAAAGACAGAAGAATTCAATGCCATCAAGGACAAATTCAAACTAGAAAAAGATGCCGAATATCAACAAGTCGGCAACTACCTCTGGCCTACACAGACCATTGAAAAGAATATGCACCGTTCGTACCTCCGCTTCCAAGTGAACGAGCAAGGTATAATGAGTATGACTTCCATCTACTGTGGTGCCGGCAATATTCACCATACAAAAGTGAAAGTGATTGCTCCTGACGGCAGTTTTGCAGAAACTCCAAGCTCCAAAGACAGCTACGAGACAACGGATATGAACGAGAAAATAGAAAAAGCTGACTACAAACTAGGGGAAGACGGAAATGTGATCGAATTCCTGAATCTCAATAAAGACAAAAATATCCGTGTGGAATATATAGGCGACCGCACCTATAAAACGACAATGAGTCCAACCGACCGCCAGGCCGCAGCAGGTATTTACGAATTAGCACAAATCCTCTCGGCCATGGAACAGATTAAAAAAGAACAAGAGGAAGCCAACCTGAAAATCGGATTCATCAATAAGAAGAAAGAACGGAAAGCACAGGAAGAAATTACCGATTAGTAAAAGGGAAACCATCCACCAGAAAAAAACATTGGTTAATAATAAAAAGACGGGAATAGTTGTTATTTTTCATAAACGACAACTATTCCCGTCAAATGCATAATGAGACTCTTAATCCTCTGCGTGAAAGAAAAGGCGTTTCCTGGTAGGGAGAAACGGCGTGGTCTACACACCTTTATTCCACCCTTCTATTCAACTGATTATTAGCCTTTTCCTGCTTTGATTTTCCGACCCGTTTTCCGGTCGTCTTCTTTTTACCGACTGCAGGTTTTGTCTTTCCGGCAAAAGGATTGTTACTTTTTTTGATTGGCATAGACAGCACTTATATAGACAGTACTTATTTCTTATAATTCCTATTCTCCTTCGTAATACTCACCCAAAAACCAGCGAGCCACAAAATCCCAGTTTTCCCGCAACAACTCCTTTCCGTTCTCAAACGGGAACTGTGCTTCCGGCAACAAATCATGTTCCATTCCATATTTCAGCAGATCGAACGGACACAAGCCTTCTTCACAAAACAGCTCGTATGCTTCCTCTTCAGCCAGTTCGGCATTGTAGAGCGGATTACGTTTGTCTGCAAAATATTCGGCTACATCAGGACCGATCAACAACCCTTTCGGATTGGCAAAAACCACAAAGTTACCGAACTCCTTTAAGTCAGGCAACAAAGAATCCTCTTCATCTTCCCACTTCAACGACTGCACAAAGAAAAATTTCAGCGCTTCGTAAGAGTCAAAGTATAAAAGCGGTTCACCTTTGCTCGCTTCAAGGAAACGTTCTACGTTCGTAGGCATCTTTTCTCCCGGCAAAGCTACCGGCAGAGGCATCCGCTTCTTTTGCATCAGCTCCGTTTCCATCAGCCAGTCCGTTGCCAGATAATCGCTGATAGGAGCCAATTCGAACGCAGCATCCAAGCGGTTGTAAAGCGTATCCGCAAACTCCAGCAAATCCGCATCCATCGGGTTCTCTACTCCATCAAAATCATCGCCAACCGGAGAATTGATGGCCCACAAAAGGAAAACAACATCTTCACGGTTAATTTCGTCCGGTAAATATTCCTCCGTCAGTTCGTAAAAAGGTAAATAACGTCCATAGTTTTTCCGGTGCCAATGAATAAACTGGCGCCAGTTTCCTCCGTCTGCTACGCAATCTTCCAAATACAAAGTCACCATCAAAGCAATTTGTTGCTGACTTTCCGCTGTTTCCCATTTATACAAATACGATTCAGCCACCAACGGCAATAGCTGATTAGCGAAATCCAGATACCATTCATCGGTATTCACCGCCTTTACACGACCGTGAGCGTCCAGCCATGCTTTCATATATATCTTCTGTTGCTTCATACTACAAACGTTTCAAAGCCAGTTTGATAACCTTTTCTACCGGAGCATCCGGCTCTTCCTTCAAGATAGCCAACACCACCTTCTGTGAAGGCGCAGCAGCAAAGCCTAGCATCGTCAATGCAGACACCGCCTCTTCCTGCACTTCCGCATTGGCAGGTTGTAACAACAAACCTGCGGAAACCCCTCCGGCAGCAGACATACCCATTGTTTTTATCTTATCTTTCAGGTCGACTATCACGCGTTGCGCAGTCTTCAGCCCGATGCCTTTCACCGTTTTCAACATGTTCGCATTTTCGGTACTGATTACGTTCACCAGTTCGGCAGGCGAGAGAGCCGAAAGAATCATACGAGCCGTGTTCCCCCCGATTCCGGAAACGGAAATCAATAATAGGAAAATCTCCCGTTCCTGTTTCTCGGCAAATCCGTAGAGCACATACGCATCTTCACGAATCGCCTCGTAAATATATAGCTTACAACTTTTCTTTCCCTGAATAGCCGAATAGGTATTCAAAGATATATTGGCGGCATATCCCACCCCGTTACAGTCGATCACCGCGGTTGCCGGACTTAGTTCGGCAAGTTCGCCTCTAATATATTCTATCATATCTAATTATATTCTATCATAACAGGGACAAAGATAAAACAATTTCACCACAGAGGACACAGAGGCCACAGAGTTTTTTCAATGTAGCACATCACACCCTGATTTGCTTTCATGCGGACCGATATCACCTGCTAGTGAAAAAAAATAAAATATTAAAGCAGATGAACCAAAGTTAGTAGTAATTTGTTTACTTTTGCAAGCAAAAGAAAGAAATTTGTTCATTAAAACCAAGAAAAGAATGAAAAAAGTAAGAGCTGCCATCGTTGGTTATGGCAACATTGGACATTATGTACTTGAAGCGCTTCAGGCGGCACCTGATTTCGAAATAGCCGGAGTAGTTCGTCGTGCAGGAGCAGAGAACAAGCCGGAAGAGTTGGCAAACTACGCAGTAGTGAAGGACATAAAAGAGCTGGGAGAAGTAGACGTAGCTATTCTTTGCACGCCGACCCGCAGCGTAGAGAAATATGCAAAAGAATATCTGGCGATGGGAATTAACACGGTAGACAGTTTCGATATCCACACCGGTATCGTAGACCTGCGCCGTACCCTGAATGCTACCGCCAAAGAACATAAAGCCGTATCGATCATCTCTGCCGGATGGGATCCGGGAAGCGATTCCATCGTACGCACCATGCTGGAAGCAATTGCTCCGAAAGGCATCACCTACACCAACTTCGGTCCCGGTATGAGTATGGGACACACAGTAGCCGTAAAAGCGGTTGACGGAGTGAAAGCTGCCCTTTCCATGACCATTCCGACCGGCACGGGAATCCACCGCCGCATGGTATACATCGAACTGAAAGACGGATATAAATTCGAAGAAGTAGCCGCTGCCATCAAAGCAGATCCTTACTTCGTGAACGATGAAACACACGTAAAACTCGTTCCGAGTGTAGACGCCCTGCTGGACATGGGTCATGGTGTAAATCTGACTCGCAAAGGTGTATCAGGCAAAACACAGAACCAGTTGTTCGAATTTAATATGCGTATCAACAACCCCGCATTGACCGCACAAGTACTGGTATGCGTGGCACGCGCTTCCATGAAGCAACAACCGGGATGCTACACGATGGTAGAAGTTCCCGTTATCGACCTTCTCCCCGGCGACCGCGAAGAATGGATCGGACATTTGGTATAATATATTTTATACATAAAACAAAATTAAAATAGAGAAAGGTGTATCGCCTTTCTCTATTTTTTTTATCTTTGTGAGCATACTACAAAAACACAATTATGAAAAAACTATTTATTCTCTGCGCATTTCTTTTACAATTTCTGTCGCCTGTCCACTCGCAACAAGCCACAACAGCCACCATAGAGCCCAATCTAAAGTACGGAAAACCTTCCAAAGAAGAACTATCTCTCACCTCCTATGCCCCCGACACCACCGCCACGGCTATTTATCTTTTCCATCAGGGACAAAGTGACTTCGTCTACCACGACGGTTTTCAACTGACTACCGAGCATTGGGTACGCATCAAAATCCTGAAACCGCAAGGAGTGTCATACGCCGACGTATCCGTTCCCTACTACTCTCCCACCGATAGGGACGAAGGACAGGAAAGAGCCAGCGACATAGAAGGCTGCTCCTACAATATGGAAAACGGGAAATGTATAAAAACGTCCATGAAGCGGGAATCCATCTCTTTCGAGCGGATCAACAACCTGTATAAAATGCTAAAATTCTCTCTGCCTGCTGTCAAAGAAGGCACTGTCATCGAATATCACTACAAACTCTACTCCGACTATTTTTCACACATCGACAACTGGATGATGCAGGAAGAACTCCCGATGCTCTACAACCAGTATAAGATCACCATCCCGCATGTGTTTATCTATAACATCGAATTGCGGGGAAAGGACTACATACAAGTGAAGCAAAGAGACTCCTCCATCCATGCCACGGAACGTGAGGGGGGTAGTGCGGGAGTCAGCAAAGACTTCATTGTTTCGGCACAGGAAACCACCTTTACCTCACGCAACCTTCCCGCCATCCGTCAGGACGAGCCCTACTGCTGGTGTCCGGAAGACTACAAGGTGCAAGTGAGTTTCGACCTGCAAGGCACGCAATTCACCCCCAACGAATACAAGCCATACAGCCAGAAATGGGAAGATGTAGACAACCAACTGTTGAAACCGGAAAATACACAGTTCGGCAAATACCTTTCCTTCACCAACCCGTTTCGCCCGGAAACGAAACAGGCATACAACAGCGAAATGAGTTTCGAAGAGAAAATTATCTGCGCCTTCCAGATACTCAAAAAGAAAATGGCATGGAACGGACGCTATCAGCTCTACAGCAAGGAACTCGAAAAAGTGATTCCCAAAGGAAACGGTAGCAACGCCGACCTGAATTTCATCCTTATCAGCATCCTGAAAGACTTCAGGCTGGAAGCCTATCCGGTAGTTTTGAGCCGGCGTTCGTCGGGCATGCTGCCTTACAACTTCCCTTCCCTGCAAAAACTGAATACGTTCATTGTCGCCGTCTACGACATAAACAAACAGAAATACGTCTTTTTAGACGGCTCCATGGACGTGCCCGCTCTCAATATACTTCCACTCGAATTGTCTGTAAACAAAGCTCGTATCCTCTCCCCGAAAGAGAAAGAAGAAAAGAAATGGGTGAACGTAATGGCTCTTGCCGACAACAAAAGTTTTATGAAAATCGAAGCCCGCCTGGAAGGAAACCAAGTGAAAGGACATCGCAGCACCATTCTCTACGGACAGGAAGCCGTAGAATATCAGGCTAACGAGAAGCATAAACAGGACAGCATCGTTTCGAATCCCGAAAGCAATGGCAGCCTGAAAAACAAACTCACCGTCACCAACCTGAAAGTGAAAAAGCAAGAAAATGACCAAGCACTGATAGAAGAAGAATTCGACTTCGTCCTGCAAACCGACCGGACGGACGATCACCTTTATATAAATCCGATGCTCTTTCCGCACCTAAAGAGCAACCCGTTTATCCAGACGGAACGAGTGTTTCCTATCGAATTTCCCTATCCGTACAAGTTTACAATGCTGGCTACACTGACTCTCCCCGAAGGATACGAAGTGGAAGAAACGCCCCAACCACAAGTCATCCGGACACAAGGAGACGGCTTGCAGTGCAAATATATGATTCAGAGACAGGGAAATACAATCTCACTTAATTATATTTTCTACCTGAAAGAACCTATATTCCTCACCGAACAATACAAACAACTGCAGGAACTATGGACCAAAGTGATCGAGAAAAACAACGAGATTTTAGTACTCAAGAAAATATAAACTTTACCTATTTATAAAATGATTCGTTCCAGCCACCCCATCCTGAAACAAAGGATATGCCGGGCATTCGGTCTGTCCTGTGCCATTCTTTACCTAAGTCTGCACACGCAGCCGGCATGTGCACAGGATATTCTCAAGGATGCCAATTCCATCATCGTGGAAGCACACACAGAGGTTCTCTGCAAATCCATGACTCAATCCATAGAAAAAGAAAGCCTGACAATCACCATCCTCAATCGCAAAGGATTGGAGGCAGCATATTTCTTCTGCGGATGTGATATGTTCCGTTCTTTGCAGAAATTCTCCGGAGAAATCCTCAATGCCACCGGACAAAGTGTACGTAAGATAAAGAAATCCGAACTACAAAAAAGTGAATACAGCTCTTCGCTTACCACGGACGATTATTTTTATTATTACGAATGTAATTATCCTTCTTTCCCTTTCACAGTGAAATACGAATGGGAAATGAAATGCAACAACGGACTGATCGGTTATCTCCCTTTTGTCCCGCAGGCAGAATTTAACCAGGGAGTGGAGAAAGCGACTTACCGGATCGAGCTGCCCGCAGGACAAGGATGCAGATACCGCGAACTGAACACGCAGGGAAAAGGAATCGAAGTGAAGGAGTCCACCGGAGCCGACGGGCAGCAAGTGATCGAAGCCACCGCTTCCAAGCTCTCTCCCATCATCAAAGAACCTTTCGGTCCGGATTTCGCCGAGCTATTTCCACGTGTCTACTTTGCTCCCTCCGCTTTCAAGTACGACAAGTCGGAAGGCGATATGAGCAGCTGGCAAAAGTACGGAGAATGGCAATACCAACTGCTCGACGGACGCGACCTGCTCACCGAACCTTTCCGCACCAAGCTGCACGAACTGACAGCCAACTGCACTACCGACCGGGACAAGGTGAAAGCAATCTACGACTATCTGGCCAAAACCACCCGTTACGTGAGCATCCAACTAGGCATCGGAGGTTTACAACCCATTGCCGCCGCCGATGTTTGTCGCACGGGGTTCGGCGACTGTAAAGGATTGTCCAATTACACCCGCGCCATGCTGAAAGAGTTGGGAATTGCTTCCACTTATACAGTCATCAGCACCACCAACGAGCGTTTGCTACCGGACTTCTCCAGTGCCAACCAGATGAATCACGTCATCCTGCAAGTTCCGCTTCCCCAAGATACGCTTTGGCTGGAATGTACAAACCCATCGCTTCCCTTCGGCTATGTCCACCAAGACATTGCGGGACACGACGCCTTACTCATCGAACCGACCGGCGGCCAGATGTATCGCCTACCCACCTATCCCGACTCGCTGAACACGCGGCACATCGTTGCCAACATCACCCTCTCCCCCACAGCCGAGGCACGGATAGAGGTGAACGAAATCTCCCGGATTTTCCAATATGAGAATGAAGCAGGCATCGTCTATCTGGAGCCCAACAAACAGAAAGACCGCATCCGTTCAAGCATCAACTTATCCCAAGCCGATATTCAGAACCTGCAAATCAGCGAGTGCAAGGAGGCCAATCCGTCTATCACCTTCGACTACACTGCCACCAGCAATCAATACGGGCATAAAACGGGCAACCGTCTGTTTATCCCCACCAATGTGTTCCGAAAAGAATTCAGTGTTCCTCCTGTGACGAAGCGCACCTATCCCATTTACATCAACTACGGATACACAGATGCCGACAGCATCCGCCTCCAACTGCCGGAAGGATATGTAATCGAAGGACTTCCGAAACCGCTTGACGTGAAAAGCAAGTTCGGCAGTTTCCATTCCGATATTCAGGTGAAAGATAAGGAAATCTACATCACTCACCGATTGTTTATGTGCAAAGGGGTTTACAGTCCGGATGAATATGCGGCATTCATTGATTTCCGCAAGCAAGTGGCAGGACAATATGGAGGAAAAATCATTTTAAAAAAAGAATAAGGAGGGAAACGCTTTTCGGAAAATAAAGTATCTTTGCGACTCAATATTTTTTGCGACTTAACCATTCAATAAAAGGAACATTGAAGAACCAACGATACAATCATATAGAAGAATGGGCAAATACCCTTAGTCACGGAGCAGGTATCCTGCTTGGAATCGTGGCCGGATATTTTCTATTGGAAAAGGCTTCCGAGAATATGGAACCGCAGTGGGCAGTTGCCTGTGTATCCGTCTATCTGGCGGGAATGCTTTCCTCTTATATCAGTTCTACGTGGTATCACGGCAGCCGTCCGGGCAAACTGAAAGAGTTGCTCCGCAAATTCGATCATGGAGCTATCTACCTGCACATCGCGGGCACCTACACTCCTTTCACGCTACTTGTCCTGCGGCATGCCGGAGGATGGGGATGGGGAATTTTCGCTTTCGTCTGGCTGTCGGCTATCGCCGGTTTCGTTCTTAGCTTCAAAAAGCTGAAAGAACACAGCAACCTCGAAACGGCCTGTTATGTGGGTATGGGTGCGTGCATATTAGTGGCCATGAAGCCTTTGCTGGATCATCTGGGAGAAATGGGAGCCACTACCGCTTTCTGGTGGCTGATCGGCGGAGGAGTTTCGTACATCGTGGGAGCTGTCTTTTATTCATTGCGCAAACCGTATATGCATGCCACTTTCCATTTGTTTTGCCTGGGAGGCAGCATCGGACATATCATTGCAATCTGGCTGATTCTGTAAGGAATGGTAGGGACAAAAAAAAGGCTATCTATCCCAGACAGCCAATCTTTGTTAACCTTAAATCTAAT
>DXOJ01000182.1 GCA_019412865.1 Bacteroides sp.
CTTTCGGACTTTGGGCAATTTTCCATGCCAGTGCATGTTCGCGGCCGCCCGAGCCAAGTAATAATATCTTCATCTTTGTGCTATTATAAGTTATACTGTTATATATGATTCGTATAGATGCGGTGGACTTCACAGGTTTTATAAGTTCTGCTCAAAGTACCGGGTGATTTTCTCGTGCAGATGTACACGGTCGCGGCCTGCTACGTTGTGCTTGTGGCACGGGTAGATAAACAGGTCGGGATAAGTGCGGGCATCTACACAGGCTTTCATAAACGAGAGGGTGTGCTGTGGCACGCAGGTATCGTCATGATCGTCGTGAATAATCAACAGGTGACCTTTCAGTTGACCGGCAAGATTCTTCAGGTTACATTCTTTGTAGCCTTCCGGATTGCTTTCCGGTGTGTCCATATAGCGTTCGCCGTACATTATTTCATAGTAACCCCAGTCGATTACCGGACCTCCGGCAACGCCTACTTTGAATATCTCCGGGTAACGGAGCATCAGGGCGGTAGTCATGTGACCTCCAAAACTCCATCCGTGTACGCCGATGCGCTCGCTGTCTACGTAGGGGAGGGATTTCAGGAATTCAACGCCTTTTACCTGGTCTTTGCCTTCTTCGATACCGAGACGGCGGAAGGTGGCATTTTCAAATGTTAGTCCGCGGTTGCTGCTACCGCGATTGTCGATGGTGAACATGATATAGCCTTTGCTTGCCATGTATGTGTCCCATCCGCGTGCGCCGTTCTGCCATCCTCCGGTGACGCATTGCGCGTGAGGGCCTCCGTAGACATATACGATTACGGGATATTTCTTAGCCGGATCGAAGTTTGCCGGCTTCATCAGGCGGTAATGCAGGTCGGTAGTGCCGTCTGCCGCTTTGATTGTTCCGGTTTCGATGCTTGGCATCTGGTATCCGTCGTAAGGATTTTCGGCTGTCAGCAAGTTGGCTGTTTCTTTGAAGTTTTTGGTGTCTACCAGGTTGATGACGCGGGGTTGGTCTTTGGTGGAATAACGGTCGATAAGGTATGTACCAGAGGCGCTAAGTGTTCCGCTATGTTCGCTTTCCTTGCAGTTCTCGAACGGCTGGCTTATCTTTCCATTACTTACGTTTACTGCAAAATGGCCGCTTCTCAAGCCTTCTACGGCAGTGAAGATGACCTCTTTACGCTTTGTGTTGAATCCTAGGATTTCGCTGACCAGCCAGTTGCCTTTGGTTAGCTGTTTTACTTTACCGGCCTGGAAATAACTACCGCCGTTGGCACTATTATAGGTTTCACCTTTCATGTTTGCTGCATTTGTCTCAAAGAGATAAAGGTGATTGTAGCCGTCACGCTGACTTTGATAGATGAACTTGGTAGGGTCCCACGGCAAAAATACGATGGGGTTTTGCGGTTCAACGTATTTAGGGTGCATTTCTTCATAGAGAACTCCCATGGGTTCTCCTGTCTCTGCGTTGTACTGGCAGAGTTTGGCATGATTCTGGTCGCGGTTTACTTCGATCAGGTAGAGGCTCTTTTCATCCGGTGCCCAGCTGATGTTAGTGAAATAACGGTCTGTCGGATCGCCTGCATTCAGATAAATGCTTTTACCGGTAGCAGGGTTGTAAATGCCTACTTTTACCTGATGGCTCGTCATTCCTGCCATCGGATAGCGTACGTTATTTACTTCGCCTACACGTGCAGTGATGTCTACAAGCG
This sequence comes from Bacteroides sp., assembly GCA_019412865.1. Taxonomy (GTDB): domain Bacteria; phylum Bacteroidota; class Bacteroidia; order Bacteroidales; family Bacteroidaceae; genus Bacteroides. Next base: position 1,698 of record DXOJ01000182.1, read on the forward strand.
GGTATTGTGTCACCATGCTTTCATCCATACGGTAGAAAGCGAGCAGGTTGCCTTTCGGACTCCAGAAAGTTCCTTTGTTGATACCGAATTCATTGCGGTGCACTGTTTGTCCGCAAACGATGCCTTCGGGTTCATTGGTTACTGCTTTCTCATTCACATATAGATTGTTATCTATCGTGTAAGCCACATTTTCACTGGCTGCGCAATAGTCTTCATTATTTGCCCCGTCCTTTGGTTTGAAAGTGCTGACAACCTGATTGTTCTTGAAATCATATACAATGAACTTTCCTGCTATCGTGAATAGCATTTGTGCCTTGTCTGTCCATGGAAAACGGACGGAATACAGGTGTGATAATTTTCCTGCTTTGTTTTCTTCAAGCACTTTGTTGATTTGCTCGCGAGTGATAACCATTGTTTCTTTCCCGGTTTTGGGTTGAATTGAATAAAGGGTATCTACTCCTGGCTTGATACATTCGTCGCCCCACCATTGCAGCCCGTACAGGTTTTCTGCATAGAGGTAACTCTCGCCGCCCGGAATCAGTTCTTCCAGCGTCGGTTTTTTGGTTTCTTGTGCCATAACATTGAATCCGATTGGTAGTGCCAACAATAACAGAATGGCTCTTTTTCCAATTTTACTCATTGCTCTTTTCTTTATTATTTGTTTTTAAATCCTTCTATTTTTACTCTGTCCAAAGGAGTCTGTCTTGATTGGATAATTGCACTTATTTTAGCAAAGGCATTAAATAGGTCGTCAAATTGTTTTTCGTAACTTTCCCTATCAGAAGTAATATCTTCTTCGAGATATTCGATGCGTTGTTTTAATTCTTCCAACTCCTTTTTAGGTATATTGGATAGAAGATATTGGCGCATACGTACAAAAGCACGGATAATATTGATATTTACTTCCACAGCGGTCTTGGACTTGAGGACGCTGGATAACATAACTATACCATATTCAGTAAATGCAAACGGAAGATATTTGATGTTATATCCTTGTCCTGTTTTCAAGGTCGCAATTTGCGACCTTGAAATTGCAACTTCTTCTTTTGTTAGCTCGAACATGAATTCAGCAGGAAAGCGTTCAATATTACGACGTACTTGTTCCTTGAGTCGTTTAGTTTCAACTCCATACATTTCTGCCAAATCAAAGTCAAGCATAACTTTTTGCCCTCTGATTTCGTATATTTTGTTTTCTATAATAGCTATATCATCCATTTTTTTGTTTAGACAGGTTCCAATTTGTGACTGAACATTAGAACTATGATGTAAACTTGAAGTTCCAATTTGGAACTTCAAGTTTTTAATTAATTATTAACTAGTGAATTACAGGGTGAATAAGTTGTTGGGATTATAACCGTTTATTCCTCTTCCTTCTTCGGAATCCTCGGCTCCCGGTTTCCCCTAAATTCTCTTGGCCCTCTTGAATCTCTTCCTCCGCGGAATTCTCCCCGTGGTTTTCTATCTCTTTCATCGCCACCTTTGAAGTCGCCACCTTCTCTGCGTGGCTTGTATTCTCCCTCTCTGCGAGGTCTGGATTCGCCGTCCCGACGCGGCTTGAACTCACCTTCGCGGCGTGGCTTAAATTCTTTTCTTTCTCTGAATCTTGGAGCTTGTTCTCCTTCACCCTCTTTCTTCTCTTCGCCCTCTTCCTGGCTCTTGAACTCTTTATATTTTCCGTCAAAAATCTCATATTTGCGGAATTCACACTCCAACGGTCCATTGAACAAAGGAACCTTCTGGCTTGCCTTCAAGCCAATCTGGTCGAAACACTCTTCCCGATAAGAAAGCACCCATGCTTCGTTTCCTACAAATGCATGTTTCAGACGTTCGCCGATCATCTGGTAAAGACCGAGCAAATCATTCGTAGAGATACGTTCCCCATAAGGAGGATTGGTGATGATGATTGATTTCTCTTTCGGCTGTTCGAACTGCTGGAACGGTTGCAATTTTAGCACGATATCTTTCGATACACCGGCAGCTTTTATATTGTGAGTTGCAATCTCATTCGCTTTCGGATTGTTGTCATACCCATAAATCTTATGAGTAAACTCACGCTCCTGACTGTCGTCATTGTAAATCTCATCAAACATATCCGCATCGAAATCCACCCATTTCTCGAAAGCAAACCCTTTACGGAATACTCCCGGAGCGATATTCTTAGCAATCAGTGCGGCTTCTACAGGGATAGTACCCGAACCACACATCGGATCGATCAGATCACATTCTCCACGCCATCCGGTCATTAAAATCATGCCGGCAGCCAATACCTCATTCAACGGAGCTTCTACCGCTTCCTGGCGATAACCGCGACGGTGAAGTGATTCTCCGGACGAGTCCAACGACAAGGTACAGGTAGTCTGTGCAATATGAATGTTCAGAAGTACATCCGGGTTGTTGATGCGTACCGACGGACGTTTACCCGTTTTCTCGCGGAAGTAGTCCACAATCGCATCTTTCACCTTGTACGAAACGAATTTCGAATGGCGGAACTCCTCACTGAATACTACTGCGTCGATAGCAAATGTCTTGTTCACATCGAGATATTCTTCCCATGGAATAGCCTGTATTTGATTGTAAACCTCGTCAGCATCTTTGGCCGTAAAGTTCTTGATGGGTTTCAGGATACGGATGGCGGTACGTAGACAGAAATTAGCCTTGTACATCATACGTTTATCTCCTGTAAATGAAACCATACGACGTCCTATTTGAATGTCGTTGGCTCCTAATGCTGTCAGTTCTTCTGCAAGTATCTCTTCCAGTCCCTGGAAAGTCTTGGCTATCATCTCGAATTGTTCGCTCATATAGATTCTTTTGATTTTATTTTTTTGCTTTAGTTTGTACGATTCTTGCTCCTGCGGGCACGTTTTCCGTTACCCAGATATTACCGCCTACGGTTGCATCACGCCCGATGGTGATTCTTCCCAGAATAGTGGCGTTGGAATAAACAATTACATTGTCTTCCAGGATCGGATGGCGGGGGATTCCCTTGATAGGTTTTCCGTCGGCATCCAGCGGGAAACTCTTGGCTCCCAGCGTGACACCCTGATATAGTTTGACGTTGTTTCCGATGATACTCGTGGCGCCGATTACGACACCCGTACCATGGTCGATGGTGAAGTGAGTGCCAATCTTTGCGGCCGGATGGATATCAATTCCCGTTTCGCTATGCGCCATCTCCGTGATGATACGGGGAATCAGAGGAACACCCAGTTCCAGCAATTCATGCGCGATACGGTAATTGCTGATCGCTTTAATGGCCGGATAACAGAATATGACCTCTCCATAGCTTTCGGCAGCCGGGTCACCGTTGTAGGCGGCTTCCACATCCGTTGCCAGTATCCTCCTCATGGCGGGTAACTTACTGATGAATTTAGCAGCAAGACGTGCAGCTTCTTCTCGTTTGGAGTCGGAGCAGACGTTGCATTTCCCCTCTATGGAAGTGCTAAAACATAATCCGGCCAGGATTTGCTCACAAAGTAAATCAAACAATTTTTCAATGTTTACACCGATGTGATAATTGATGGTCCGGCTGTTAATAGTAGAATTTCCGTAATATCCGGGGAAAAGAATGGAGCGTGAAAGCTCAATAATTTCATACAAGACTTTTGCAGAGGGCAGTGGTTCGCCATCTTTGTGCTGATGAAACAGTCCTTTATAAGATTCGCTTTCCGATAGCTCATCGACTGCCTGTGTCAAAATGTGGGTGAAGTTCAGTGGACTCATTAGGTCAGTTGCTCATATTTATATGGGCACAAAGGTATTAAAAAAATAATAAAATTCGCTGGGATTCAGGATAAATAATGTATTTTTGTCACATTCAAAACATGACATGAATAAGGGGACTGATGAATCAGAAGACTGCTATGAAACTATTTGGACTGTTGGGGCTGTTGATGTTGTTGAGTTGCGGATATGCTGATAGACACCGCAATAGCTCTTCATGCGAACAGGCGTTGGTTGATTCTTTGGAAGTTCGTGTGCAGGATTCGCTGTTTTCCAATGTGCATTATTCCCGCTCACAACTGCTTGAGGCACTGATGCAGACGCAAGATTCCCTGGTTTATTATCGTCTGCTCGCCCTTTACGGGAAAACATTCTTTGTCTCTTCCGATTTTGATTCTATACTCTATTACAACCGCCGGGTAAAAGAATTTTCCTGCAATGCTTCCCAATCTTCTGAATCTCTCCAATCTCCGCAATGGAATGATGTATTGTCCGATGTCTATAATATCGAAGGCAACGTATGGATGCAACTGAACCGCCCTGATTCTGCAATTATCGACTATAAGAAAGCCTATGGATATCGCCTGAAAGGAAAAAGACTACACCTGCTTCCGGATATTTGTATCAATATCGCTGATGCCTATCTGCATCGCAGTGACTTGGCGCACACTGCTTCGTATTACCGGCGCGCCCTGTTTCTCTGCGATTCTTTGAACTTGTCCGAGCACACGAAATTTCCTGTCTACTACGGATTGGGGCAGACTTACATGGAACTGCGTGATTTCGATTTATCCAATCATTACTATGAATTGGCCGGGCAGTTCTTCGATGAAATGAACGTGAGCGAGCAATGGACCTATCTCAACAATCGCGGCAACCATTATTATTACCGGAAAAACTATCAGGAAGCTTTGAAATATATGCGTAGGGCCAATGCACTCGTATCTTCTTATCCGCAGATGGTGTTTGAACAGAACTTTATCAAAGTAAATCTGGGAGAATTGTACTTGTTGACTGACAAACTGGACTCCGCACAGATCTGCCTGGACGAAAGTTATCGTTTCTTCTCCGATATACAGCATAACTCGGCCATTCATTACATTGAAACCCAGATGATTGAACTGGCATTGAAGAAAGGAAATATAGCCCAAGCGAAAACTATGATCGCCCGGACTGCTCCTGTGGGGCATCTTGACGCCAATATGCTAACTATACGCAATCAGTATCTGCAACATTATTTTGAGCATACCGGTGATTACCGTCGTGCCTATGAATACCTGAAACGTGATTGCCATTTGGACGATTCCATTCGGAGCGAACGGATACAGATGCGTGTTGCCGAATTGGATATGCGTTACCGGCAGGATACGATAGTACTTCGTAAGGAAATGAAGATTCAGCAGCAGGCAGCAGAGATGAGAGTGCTCAAATTGAGCGTATCTATCTGGGTACTTGTCTGCGTGTTGCTTGTGGCAGGGGTAGTGGTAGTTGTCTGGTATATGCGTAAAAAGAGGGAGTTTCTTCGCCAGCGTTTCTTCCAGCAAATCAACCGTGTCCGCATGGAGAATTTGAGAAGCCGGATTTCTCCTCATTTTACTTTTAATGTACTGGGACGTGAGATCAATCAGTTTAACGGCTCGGAAGAGGTGAAACATAATCTGATGGAACTGGTGAAATATCTCCGTCGTAGCCTCGAACTTACCGAGAAATTGAGTGTATCTTTGCAAGACGAACTGGATTTCGTGCATACATACATCGAACTGGAACGTGGGCGTGTCGGAGAAGATTTTGTCGCAACAATCACATTGGAGGAGGGTTTAGATGCAACCCGCATCATGATTCCGTCTATGATTGTGCAAATTCCGGCGGAGAATGCTATTAAACATGGACTGGCGGGAAAGGACGGAAAAAAGGAGCTAATGGTATATGTTTCCCGTGAAACAAATGGGATTCGTATAACGGTTACCGACAACGGACGCGGGTATCTCCCGCAGGTAGTTTCCGCCACACGGGGTACTGGTACAGGATTGAAAGTGTTGTATCAGACCATTCAATTACTGAATACAAAGAATAAGAGTGATAAAATACGTTTTAATATAACCAACAGAAGCGATGGACAAACCGGTACGGAAGTGTCGGTATATATCCCGTTTCGTTTTTCTTATGATTTATGATGGAGACAGAAGAAAAGTATAAGGTAGTCATCGTTGACGATGAACGTACAGCGATTGATGCTTTGCGCCGAGAGTTGGAGCCCTATCGTGAATTTGAAGTAAAAGGAATCGCAGGGAATGGTGCAAAGGGTAAAAAGATGATTATGGAGTTGCATCCGGACTTATTGTTTCTTGATGTGGAACTTCCGGATACGTTGGGACTCAATCTATTAAGTGAAATCAGGGAGGATATTTTGTGGGATATGAAGGTCGTATTTTACACCTCTTATGACAAATACTTGCTTCAGGCGTTGCGTGAGTCGGCTTTCGACTTCCTGCTGAAGCCTTTTGAAGCGGAAGACCTGAAAGTAATTATAGACCGTTACCGGAAGGCTATGACCTCTACTTCGCTTCCTCTTTTGCCTTCTTTTGCTTCTTCCATTAGTGCATTGATGCCCCAGCAAGGCATGTTTATGATTAGCACAGTGACAGGCTTCAAGCTTTTGCGGCTGGAAGAAATCGGTTTTTTTGAATATCTGAAAGACAAACGTCAATGGCAGGTGGTCTTGTTTAATCAAACTTGTCTGAATTTGAAGCGAAATACCAAAGCAGAAGATATTATCAGTTATTCACAAGCTTTTGTACAGATTAGCCAATCTGCTATTGTAAATGTTAATTATCTGGCAATGATTGATGGTAAATGCTGTCAACTTTATCCGCCTTTTCACGATAAGAACGATTTGGTTATTTCCCGAAGTTATCTAAAAGAACTGCAAGAGCGTTTCTTTGTTTTGTAATGTAGACCTCATATTATGAAATACGCCACTTCTTCAGCAGAAGCGGCGTATCCTTTTGTTAGAATATTAGAATGAGAGAGTTTATGTTACATATTTGTATTATCCATCGTAACGGTCATTTCGGGTACCAGTACGTAGGCTTGTTTTTTAGCGTTCCATTTATAATAATTCGTAGTAACGGTCTTGCCTTCATAAGTATAATTGATGCGTAGGTCTTTTTCCCATGCGTCCTTGCTATTGTTCCATTTCAAGGCTTCGCTTTCAATCATACGTTTGTTGTCATCGTACTTGTAATTGTACTTCATGTAGTTGGCAAGTGTATTTCCGTCCATTTTGTAAACGGTTTGTCCCACTGTCATACCATTCTCCTCGATTGGATTATAAATCAATTGATTATCGTAGCTACGTGCAGAAGTAGCAAGCGATACAACAAGAAGAGCTGCAGATAAAACGAACATTTTTAAAGATACTTTTGCTTTCATGGCTATTTAAGTTTTTGGGTTATGCTTTCATTTGTCTACCAAATGCATTGATTTTACGCTGCAAATCTACATATTAATTTGGTATTTATGCGTTTTAGAAGATAAAAGATTGTCAAAATGTCAAGAGTGGGGGTAGGTGGTAACTAGCTTTTTGCCAATATTGGTGACAAAAAAATATCCGGCAGTCAATCTGCCGGATATAGAATGAATCACTTCGTTGAAAAAGGAATCTTTTTTCTAGCTTTCTGGATACAGAGTTAAATAATGTTATTACTCATACTTGCTTTTATTTTGTAAGCGGAGGCCCCGGATAAGGTGGAGTCTCCCAGCGCAATTAGTATCTAAAAGATAGCAATTCCTTATTGAGGTAGTCTTTATTCACTTGATGGTTTAATGTGCCTCAAGCCAGTTTTTGCCCCATCCGCAATCTGCTTTCAAGGGGACGTGCATGCGGTATGCTTTCTCCATTTCTTCGATGACGATTTCTTCTACACGCTCTTTTTCATTGACAGGAACGCTGAAATTTAATTCGTCATGTACTTGCAGGATCATTTTGGCTTGTATTCCTTCGGCCTGAAACCGTTGATAGATACGTGCCATTGCTACTTTTATAATATCTGCCGCACTTCCCTGGATAGGGGCGTTGATGGCATTTCGTTCGGCATATCCGCGTACAACGGCATTCCGGGAATTGATGTCCGGCAAGAAGCGTTTCCGGTGGAAGATTGTTTCCACATAGCCTTTTTCCTGGGCCACCTGGATACTTTTATCCATATATGCTTTTACTCCCGGATAAGTTTCAAAGTAACCGTCGATTAACTCTTTGGCTTCTTTGCGGTCTACATTCATTCGTTCGGCAAGACCAAATACGGATATGCCATAGATGATACCGAAATTGGCAGTCTTAGCTTTACGGCGCATGTCGGAACCTACGTCTTTCAGGTCGGTCTTATAAATTTTGGCAGCAGTGGCCGCATGAATATCGTGATTGCTAAGGAAAGCATCAATCATATTCTTATCCTCGCTAAGGTGTGCCATGATGCGCAACTCAATTTGCGAATAGTCGGCAGAGAAGAAGAGGCAGCCTTCATCGGGGATGAAAGCCTTGCGGATTTCTTTTCCGTTCTCGTCGCGGATAGGGATATTTTGTAAATTCGGATTGCTTGAACTAAGGCGTCCTGTAGCGGTTACAGTCTGGTTGAAAGAGGTGTGTACCCTTCCTGTACGTGGATTGATGAGCTGGGGGAGTGCGTCGATATACGTGCCCAATAGCTTTTTCAGTCCGCGATGTTCCAGAATCTTTTCTACTACCGGATGTTTGTGCCGGAGGCTTTCGAGCACTTCTTCCGAGGTGACGTACTGGCCGGTCTTAGTCTTTTTTGCCTTCTCTACGATTTTCAGTTTGTCAAATAGTACCTCACCGACTTGTTTGGGCGAAGCGATATTGAAAGTCTCACCGGCCAATTCGTAAATCTCTTTTTCGATTTGCTCCATCTGGGCGGTGAAATGGGCGGACGACTGCTTCAATGCTTCCGTATCCAGCAATACCCCGTTCCGTTCTATATTAACCAATACGGGAACTAGCGGCATTTCTATATCATAGAACAAACGTTCTGCGTCATTTTCTTTCAGTTCTTTCTCCAATACATTTTTCAGTTTCAGAGTTACGTCTGCATCTTCGCAGGCATACAGATATACATCTTTCGGATCGAGATCGCGCATGTTCTTCTGATTCTTTCCTTTGGGACCTATCAGTTCGTCAATGTGGATAGTCTGATAGTGCAGGTAAATTTCCGCAAGATAATCCATGCCATGACGAAGTTCCGGTTGAAGAACATAATGAGCGATCATCGTATCGAAAAGCGGACCTTTTACTGTTGCGCCATAATTTTGAAGAACAATCATGTCGTACTTGATATTTTGTCCGACTTTTAATGAATTCTCATTTTCGAAGACCGGACGGAACTCATTTACGATTTTTAACGCTTCGTCTTGGTCCGATGGTACGGGAACATAAAAAGCTTCATTTTCTGCAATCGAAAAGCTCATTCCGACTAATTCGGCATCCATTGGTTCAGTTCCGGTGGTTTCCGTATCTAACGAGAGAATTTTCGATGTAAGTAACTTTTGAATAATTTCCTGTCTTTTCTCCTCTGTATCAACGAGTTGGTAGTTATAAGTGAGCGATTCTAACGTCTCTAGGTTCGATTTTTTTGCTTCACCCGGTTCATCGGGCGTGAAATTCGCAAATAAATCGCCTTGCATTCCGCCTCCTTCTTCGGGAAAAAGTGGAAGAGGAGAGGGGGTGCTTTTCCCAGTGGCAACTTTGCTTCCGGTGGCAGAGGTTATTCCGTTTCCGGAAATATCTTTTTTGAGCACCCGGTCAATGAGTGTTCTAAATTCCAATTCCTCGAAAATGCTACGAAGTGAATTTTCGTCTGCTTCTTCGCGGACAAGAGCATCCATTTCAAGTTGGATGGGGACATCGATTTTAATGGTGGCGAGAAATTTCGAGAACGTAATCATTTCCCGGTTAGTTTCCACTTTTGTTTTCAATGCTCCTTTCAGTTGGTCGGTATGTTCCAATAGGTTCTCGATGCTTCCGAATTCGGAGATTAGTTTTTGAGCAGTCTTTTCTCCTACTCCGGGACATCCGGGGATGTTATCCGAAGAGTCACCCATTAGTCCGAGCATATCGATCACCTGTGCCGGAGACTGAATGTCAAACTTGGCTTTCACTTCCTCAACGCCCATCACTTCGAAACCTCCTGTGTGTTTAGGGCGATACATAAATACTTTGTCACTTACCAGCTGCCCGTAATCTTTGTCGGGAGTCATCATATAGGTAGTGATACCCTGGCGACCGGCTTCAGTAGCGAGCGTACCTATCACATCGTCGGCTTCGTAGCCTGCCACTTCCAGAATGGGGATGCGGTAGGCGCGTATAATATCCTTTATAATAGGTACGGAAAGACGGATTGCTTCCGGAGTTTCTTCGCGTTGCGCTTTATATTGTTCAAAAGCCTCGTGGCGGAAGGTGGGACCTGCGGGGTCGAAGGCTACTCCTATATGAGTGGGATTCTCTTTTTTCAGTACTTCTTCGAGGGTGTTCACAAAACCCAGTATGGCTGAAGTGTTGAATCCTTTGGAATTGATTCTTGGGTTCTTAATAAAGGCGTAATACGCCCGATATATCAATGCATAAGCGTCTAAAAGAAATAATTTATTACCTGAATCC